>CAZSJF010000140.1:3673-5118 GCA_964606705.1 uncultured Bacteroidales bacterium | reverse complement strand
CTTAAACAACTTTTCCTGAAACTTTTTTGTGTGCTCCATTACAGCATCTGTGTATTTATTTTCGGCGTTAAGATATTCAATGACTTTAGGGTTCTCTCTTTCATTGAGCCAGTAATAATTATCTATTCTCGTATGCCCGTGAATAGTAAACTCTTTTCTGATCTTTTCAGCAACAGGTGGTTTTATCATATTTTGATTTTTTTTATTTATACATCCCGTAACAAATACCATTGCAGATACACAAAACACGCTGCATCTTTTTCCAAAATAATATTTATACATATTTTATTTTTTGACCAAATTTCAGAAAAATCCGGGAATTAAGAAAATATTTTTTATCATATCCCTTACCATCATTAACAAAAAAAGCCAAGAAAACTCCTGGCTTAAGAATTTATTTAATTATTTTAATTTTATCATCGTGGATTAATGCACATAACAGGTATCTGGGATGTATTGAAAATAATCTGTTCATCATAAGAGCCGATAACAAATTTTTTCAGTTGCGAGTCAGGATTCGTCATAATAAGTATTAATTCAGAACCTGTCGAGGTAGCATATTGAATAACCTGTTTTGTAAAACTAGAGGTATTGGCTATCTTCTTTGTAAAACTAATTTCATTTCTCTTTAAATAATCTGTAATAACGCTTACACTATTATTAAGTTCTTCGGAATATTCCAGCTGGAAGATATTAATTGTTGAATTGTATTGTTTTGCAATAAAAGCAGCCCATTCCGTCTTAAGTACAGGTGATAATCCATTTGTAATAGGCAGCACTATATTTTTATACCCTCCTTCAAATGGCCGTTTCTGAACAACGATAGTAGGAATAGGGGAACTGGTAATGACTCTTAATGCAAAACTGCCTGTTATTTTCTGAAACCCAACTTTGCCATGGGTGCCAAGAACTATAAAATTTGCATCAATATCTTTTGCAATCTTAGGGATTTTCTCAAAAATATCACCTTCAGCAATAATAGTATCAACTTCAACATTATTACTGCTCTTGATGTCTATTGATTTGGATTCAAGCATTTCCTTAATAACCCATTTTTCTATGTTTTCTCCCTTTAAAAAGGACATAGTTTCTTCTGTTACTATATGCAAAAGGGCTAGTTTAAATTTCAGAAACTTGGCTATTTCTGCAGCATATTTAATAGCATTGTCACAAACCTCTGAAAAATCAGTAGGTACAAGTATAATACTTTTATTATCTTTCATAATACTTTTATTTTTAATTTAATACAAAACTACATATATTTATAAAAATATGCAAATATCTGTGAAATTTTTCAGTTCAATACTTTGTTAATTCAACTTTTTTATACATTTGATATCAAATATCATACAATATACCAAATAGCAATATTATTTCATGAAAGCAATGCTTTTTGCGGCAGGACTTGGCACACGACTGCAGCCTCTAACAAATGACAAGCCAAA
>CAZSJF010000140.1:0-3663 GCA_964606705.1 uncultured Bacteroidales bacterium | reverse complement strand
CCCTTGTGGAAATCAATGGCAAGACTTTACTTGAAACAACTGTCAGCAAATTGAAATCACATGGATTTAATGAAATCATTGTCAATGTGCACCATTTTGCAGACAAAATCATTGACTTTCTTAAACTGAACAATAACTTCGGAATAAATATTGCCATCTCGGATGAAAGAGATTTACTTTTAGATACAGGCGGTGGACTGAAAAAAGCCTCATGGTTTTTTGATGACAACAAACCATTTCTGGTTTATAATGTTGACATATTATCCGACATTGACTTAAACAAACTGTATCAGGCACATGTTGGATCTAATGTTCTGGCAACACTTGCTGTGAGGGAAAGAAAAGGCTCCCGTTATTTTCTCTTTGATAAAAACCATATTCTCTGCGGGTGGAAAAATACTGCAACAGGTGAAACGATAATTTTAAAAAACAAAGAAAAAGACCTAACGCCTTTGGGATTCAGCGGAATACATGTTGTCAGCCCTGAAATCCTCAGTATGATTACAGAACAAGGTGTATTTTCTATAAAAGATGTTTATTTAAGACTCGCAAAAAAGCATAACATAAAAGCATATAAACATGATGGTTTCTGGATGGATTTAGGAAAAAAGGAAAATCTTACTGAAGCAGAGAAATATTATAAATGAATGCAGACATTCTTAGAAAAAGCAACTAAATATCTTATACACAAGTACGGCGACAGCATAAGCGACTTGTGTATAGTCATGCCCAACAGGCGTGCAGGGCTTTTTCTGAAAAAATATTTGTCACAGCAGGCAAAAAAAACAATATGGTCGCCGGATATTTTTTCTGTTGAGGATTTCATCAACGAACTGTCAGGATTACAGGTCACTGATGCTATTTCATTATATTTTGAACTCTATGAAACACACAGGAATGTTGAAAAAGAAAGAGCAGAAAGCTTTGATAACTTCCTGAGCTGGGGAAAAACATTACTGCATGACTTTAACGACATTGACCTTCACCTTGCCGACCCTCAAAAGATATTTTATTTTCTTAATTCCTCAAAAGCTTACGCTGTATGGAACCTTGAACAAAAGCCATTGAGCGATTACCAGGAAAGGTATCTTAAATTTTACAACTCCCTGTATAATTACTACAAGGACCTGACATCAAAACTCCTGAATAAAAATCAGGCTTATCAAGGCCTTGCATACAGATATGTTGCCGACCACATTGAAGAAAAGATCAATTCCATAAAATGGAAAAAAATTATTTTTATCGGATTCAATGCCCTTAATCTTGCTGAAGAAAAAATAATAAAACATTTTATTGAATGTAATAAAGCTGAAATACTATGGGATGCCGACAATTACTACATCAAAAATCCCCAGCAGGAAGCCGGAAAATTTATCAGGAAATACATCAACAGCTGGCACCTGAAAGAAATAAATTGGATTGAAAATAATTTCACAGGCACAAAAAAAATAAATATAACTGGTGTTCCGGGAAACACCGGACAGGCAAAACTTACAGGCCATATACTTGATGAAATTAAAAAAAATTCTGAAAAAACAGAGCGGACAGCAGTAGTTCTTGCAGATGAAAAACTATTGGTGCCGGTTCTCAATTCTATACCCGCTGATATTAAAAATCTCAATGTAACTATGGGGCTCCCGCTGAAATACACCTCTGCCTTTGAACTGTTTGATTCTCTTTTCAGGATGCATATCAATTCTGTCAGATTAAGCAAAGGAGACATTCCGAAAATATATTACAAAGACATTCTTAAAATTATCAACCATCCGTATATTGCCAATATTATCAATCTATCCACTGACAACCGTGCCCCATCTGATATTGTAAAGAATTCCAACAGGGTTTTATTATCAGACAAAGACATACAGCAGATTTTTCCATCATCCGGGGAATATTCAAAATACAGGTTTTTATTTGACAACTGGAACGGGGATATATATACAGCTATTCAATGCATGGAAAAGCTTGTTGAAATGCTAAAGGTATTTTTTAGTGCCCCTCCCACTGAACATGTCGTCAACACAGACATAGACATTGAATATATCTTCAATTTTTCAAAAATAATAAAAAGGATAAAATCATTGTCTGACAACTACAAAAACATCAGGCAGATTGATACCCTGAGAACTTTATTTCACAGAATTGCCGAAACAACAGCTTTACCATTTTACGGAGAACCTCTGAAGGGAATACAAATAATGGGACTGCTTGAAACACGTAACCTGGATTTTGAAAATATCATCATGCTGTCGGTTAATGAAAACATAATTCCTGCCTCAAAGACCATACATTCGTTCATTCCCCACGATGTAAGATATGAATTTGACCTGCCGTCTTACAAGGAAAGAGAAGCTATATATGCATACCATTTTTACCGTTTGCTGCAAAGGGCTGAAAATACATATCTGATCTATAACACAGAAAATGATGATTTCGGCAGCAGCGAGCAAAGCAGATTCATCAAGCAGATCACGAATGAACTGCAGAAATATAATGCTGACATCACAATAAACCACAGGTTGATGAATATCCCCGTAATCAAAGAAGAAGATATATATACCATAGAAATCCCAAAGACGAAAGACATAATTCAAAAACTAACTGAAAAAGCAAAAAGCGGTTTCTCCCCAAGTTCCCTTAACACTTTTATCAATTGCTCCCTGCAGTTTTATTTTCAGGAAATCGTTAAAATAAAAGAACCTGAAGAAGTTGAAGAAACAGTAGAAGCAGATACAATGGGAAAAATCATGCATGGAGTATTGCATGACCTTTACAAACCTTATATCAATAAACAGATAAAAACCGGTGATATCAATAATATGCTTTCACAGGTTGACAAGCTTACAAAAGAAAATTTCAAAAAATATTACGGGGGCGGAGATGTAAAATACGGAAAAAACCTTCTTATAATCAACATTGCAAACAAATACATAAAGAATTTCCTGAGAAAAGAAACAGATTTTATAAATAATAAAGGCCCTTTCAGAATAAAAAAACTTGAAGATAAATTCAGTACCGTTATTAATATTTCAGACAGTATAAAGCTGATGATAGTACTAAAAGGAGTCATTGACCGTATTGATGAAGCAGGAAACACAACAAGAATAATTGATTACAAAACAGGAAAAGTTGATAAAAATGAACTCTTTGTTGAAGACTGGAACAGCCTGATCAGCGAACCCAACCTGGCAAAAAGTTTCCAGTTGTTAATGTATTCATATTTATACCGTAAAAACAACGATACAGCAGAGAAAATAGAATCAGGAATAATTTCTTTAAAGAAACTGAGTTCAGGCATATTTAATGTCCATATTCCGGAAAATGACACTGACATAAACAAAAAAGCTGCTGAACAATTTGAAACCATTGCAAGAATTCTGCTTGAAGACATTTTCAACCCTCAGAAACCGTTTACACAGGCGGATGATGAAGAAAGATGCAAATACTGTGATTACGGAAGCATTTGCAACAGGCCTGTTACACCTTCCTTTTTTTCAGAATAAGATATATCAGTATAACAAACAGGACAACGTATCCCAGGGAAACAGCCACATCCGGCAAATAAATACTTTCCTGTGCATTGATGCCAATTAACCTTTGAACCTTGCTTGGTGTCTGTATAAGGTCGCCTATTGCATTCATGGGGAGATATAGAGAAATTAT
>CAZSJF010000139.1:0-7416 GCA_964606705.1 uncultured Bacteroidales bacterium | reverse complement strand
TGCTATATCGCCATAAGGTGTGGAAATTTATTCAACGCCGCTTTAAGGCTGGACCGGTGCAAGTCCCGCCTGGTATACAACAAAACGTCGGACAAATCGCGTATTGCTTTATTCTGCTCATAGTAGTATCATATTCCTAATTACTTATGGAGCAGGAGGTTATGAGTAAAAGATATTTTGACATGTAGCAACGATCCTGGGCAGTTGTTGCTCAGGATTTTTTATTTAGGGGTGCCCCCGAAATTAGCTTGGGGGGACGGCCTTCAATACTGCATTATTGAAAGGAGAAAAAATGGAATCAATATACGATGCGCGTGGCCAGGTCGTAGCCTGGCTCAGAGGAAAAAATATATATAATCTAGACGGCTCACACACCGCTGTCGTTAACGGTGAGAACGTGTACGGTCACGCCGGCCAGCATCTCGGTATATTTAAGAAGGGATTATTTCGGGATCATTCAGGCGGAGCAGTTGCATTCATAAGGGGCGCACAAGGAGGGCCTCTTCTCCCTATTCCTGCCATACCTCCGATCCCACCAATCCCGAACATTTCCCCAATTCGGGCTATTCCATCTATTCCACCGATTCCAGCAATCCCATCTTTAGGGTGGGGCCAAGCATGGGATAATTTTATTAACGTATGATGGCAATAGCGACGTTATTACAGAAAAGTTGTTATTTCCCTTTGGGGAACGTCCCCAATGCCACTACCTAATGAGGCATTATGTCAATGTTGGATGAATTTAAAGATAATCTTGAGCTGTTACCGCATGTGACTATTAGCCTACCGACCAATGTAAAAGAGCAAAAGATTTCACCGAAAGACCATGAACAATTTGTAGCTCATCTGAAATTTTTTATACCATTCTTCTGCCGTCCTCCCAGCCGAATCTTGCAACAACTAACAGACCTTAAAGATAGAGGGCTTGATAAAATAGTACAGGATTTACACAGTCTAACCAGAGGCAATATAAAAGTTTGGCATGGCACAATAGGAGAAGTAATAGCGACTGCCAATATTCTTTGCCTAACTGATTATGTAGTGCCTGTATTTAAATTACGTTTTGCTCCCAATCGTACAATGGCAATGCATGGAGATGATTTGCTAGGGTTTAAATTTACAGATGAGGGTAAGCCAAAAGCACTGCTTATTCTTGAGGCAAAAAACTATCTTCATAATGCAAAACAAGCCGTACAAGCAGCCAATGAGACATTGTTAAAAGTAAAAAACTCTTCTCCTATATTATTTGATTTTATTATTAATGAGCTACACTCACAGGGTAAACTTACAGAGGCTCAGTTGGTTGAAAGATTTCTTGATGAGTATAATTATAAATATCGAAAAGATTATCATGCCTTTATCGTGACAGATGCCAAATCTTGGGACGATAGTTATCTTACCGAAGTTAATCCGACCCCTGCAATACCTTTAACCATTATGCCATTTTTAATTACTGACTGGAAGCAAGTGCAGGAAAGTTTGCTTTTACCATTAGAGGAAAAAATACTCCCATTGAAGTTTCCAGGCATCAAAATAGATGATTCGGTAGAAATAAAAAAACTATTAGAGAATAAGGAATTCCAGACAGACCATGACAAATTAGCATCAGCTGCTCTATCTAAAGATTTGCAAGTTGAGCATCGGGAGCGAATCAAATATAAATTCGATTTAAATAAGATTGAGAAAGCCGCAGATTTCTTAACCATATCAGCATTGCGACTTTTTGATGATGAGACTGAACAAGCCTTACTATATTTAAAAGAAGCCGCAGTTATACATGAGAGATTGTCTGTGTGGAATCTTGAAAATAGAGGCCGAGAGACTTTTATACGAGATACCATCGATAGCGCTTTTTTATATAGTATTGCTGGAGGTACAGCGAATGCACGAGTTTTAATAGAAAGGATCATTACTGAAGAAAATGTTGATAATTTAAAGCTACCAAATAAATTTTACATTTTTCTAGTTCTATTGATTTCAAATAGACTATCTGAATTAAAAGATTCATTGGGAAAGTTTTTTTACGAATTTCCACCGAAAGTAGGTCATGATGAAAAAATAGAAAAAGAATCTATGAATTTAATAGCGGATAAGATTTCTGATACGAGCGATTATCTTATTGCAAAGACTTTTGCAGAGCTAACCAAATACATAAATACGGGGGATGTTGTTAATATTAAAACTATAAATAAATATTTGAATTTGTCTATAAAACAATTTGCAATAATAGGCGATTATGAGGCATATAGTCTAGTAGTCATTTTCAAAAGATATTTTGAAACATTTTTAGTTAATTCTACGATGAGCATATTAGGGAAAGCATTGGGAAAAATAGACGAAGAATGGAAAGAATATTTACGATATCTGACAACGTTGGGTAAGTTCCCGATGTTGACGTTATGGAAGTCTCAACAAATAGCAGTTAACGAAGGGCTTTTGGAAAATAAATCGCTTTTAATTTCAATGCCTACAAGTGCTGGCAAAACAAAAACGATTGAATTGGTTATTTTTAAAACATTAAAAGAAAATCCAGATAAAATTTGTATTTATGTTGTGCCGACCAGAGCTTTAGCCGCAGAAGTAGAAGATAACTTATCTAACAATTTGAGAAAAATGAAAATAGGCATATCCGTACTTTATGGTGGGTACGATTTTAATCCTCTCGAGGAAGAATTGATAAAAGAAAATAGAGTTTTTGTGCTAACTCCCGAAAAATTAGATTTGTTATTAAGGACTCAAGAGGATTTTAAGAATAAAATATGTCTTATAGTAATCGATGAAGTGCATGATTCGGCTTCAACGAGCATAAGAAGTTTTCGAACGGAGTTAATTTTATCAAGATTGTTTTATATTGCCGAAAAGAATAAGGCAAGGATTATTTGCTTATCTGCTGTTATCCAAAACCCGTCTGATTTTGCAAAATGGATATCGGGAAATGAAGATAATAAAGTTGAAACTGAATGGCGCCCAACAAAACAACGGTATGGATTATTTGAATGGTTTATGGGAACTAGCGCAACCGTTAAATATTTATCAGCAGGAAATGAATATCCAAGAGAAGAGTTTTATGTGCCTTTACTTTTTAAGAAATCCGAATTAAAAGGTAATGACAAACGAAACATTGAAATTGCAGCTAGACTGGGAATCTACTACTCAAAAACAGGCCCAACTTTAATTTTTACTACCACGAAGCCATTAGTTGGTGAAATAGTAAAAGAGCTCTTAGGGCTGATGGGCGACGCTTCTCATGCTATTACTCCGGAAGAGAAGGCGATAATAAAAAGTTGCGAATCTATTCTCGGGCCTGAACATATGATGGTCAAAGCTATGAAGCATGGATTTTGTTATCATCATGCCGATTTACCGAGAAATGTTAGAAAGATTGTTGAAAATGCTGTTCGAAACAATGTTATTAGCTTGATAGTGTCTACAACAACATTATCGCAAGGAGTAAATTTACCTATCAAGAATGTTATTGTGCACTCGTTATGGCTTGGTAATACAATATCGATGCCGCAATTTTGGAATGCTGTTGGCAGGGCTGGACGTGCTGGGCATGAAACCGAAGGACATATAATTTTTTGCAATGAGCACGACCTTTACAGAGTAGCAACAGAAGCAGATAAATATAAATGTGAAAGTTTTATAGCTTCTGGATTAAACACTCTCTTCAAATCTAGGTTAAGCTCGATTAAAAATATTCCAGATTTTGTAGAAAAATGGGCGCTTGCTTCAACGCCTCAATTTAGAAAGGATGGAGGTGGGTATAGCGATTGGAAAGTGATTAAAAGAAGAAATGCGGAAAGAGCAAAAGAATCTATTTTATCTACATTGGATTCTCAATTATTGGCATGGATTATAGAGACAGCTGTGGGTGAAATCACGGATGAGGAAATAAAAATCATATTTGGCAAACTCCTGTGTAGTGTTCAGACTCTTGATATCCAAGATGAGATTGATGAATTTAAGGTTGGTATTAAAAACAGGGCAATTATCGTAAAAAACAAAATAACGAATGAAAAAAGGCGAAATCTCTTTAACATGACAGGCTTGGCAATAAACAGCAACGAGATTATTGCTAACTATGCTGAAGCTCTCGTAAGTTTGATAGAAAATTTTATAGATATTGTTGAATTGCCGGGAAACTTTTGGGAAACTACATATGATGTATTGCGTAAAATTCCAGAATTTGAGAGTATATCGAAAAAAAATCATAAGAAACTATTAATTGACTGGATAAAGGGAACGAATTACAGAGATATAGCGCATATCTATTTTGAAGATGACATAGAAAATGCTGTCAAAACCATTGAAGAGATTTGCTTTAGTATGCCATGGGGGTTAAATTCATTGATTCAACATCTAAAGTTTATTTTAGGCAAAGATAATTTACCAATAGTTTTCAATAATTTACCATCATTTGTTTTTAATGGAGTACCTAACAGCATTGCAGTTTATGGTATTAATTTAGGTTTAGTTGATCGTCAAATTGTTATTGCATTAAGCAAATATTATATAGACAGTTATCCCAATAATCTAAACTTTAAAGGTTTTAAGAGATGGCTATTTGATATATCCAAAGAAGAATTAACGCTAATTTGTAATACAAATGCAATTAAAGATTTTGGAAGAATTGATGATTGTTATAATATAATACAAATAGGGAAAGATATTTCACTAAGTGGACAGTTTATAATGGAATTTATGTTTACCGGGGATGATGATATTACCAAAATAAAAAATGATGAGTTGATAATTATAAAAAAAGATGAAGAATTTTGGTTAACTACATATGAATATGACCATTGGTGGCAATTAAGCGGAGAAAATCTATCACGAATTCGTAGTGTTGACAGGCAAATCAAAGGGCTTGTTGTTTGTGAAGTCGATAATGCCAGCAAGTCCGTTAGTATTAAAGTAATATAACTTCAAGAGAATTTTTATATGCAACCATCTCAAAATGCTAATAGAGATATTCAAGATGCAAATGTGCAAGAAGATGATATTTTTGCAAAACTTTATAATGAAATACAATCCAAGAAGGGAACATTTTCTAGCACATATTTTTATTTCGAAAATAAAGAGAGTGCAAAGCCCTCATCTTTAATACAAATACTAGCACTTAATGAAAAAGAATTATCATCGGTTGCAAAAGAAACGTTGCGTTTGTTCGAAAAAGAAAATCTAGGAAATGAGGGTATAACTTATACCGATTTCAAATGGAATCTATTAGCATTTGTTGCAGTTCAGGATATCTTTGATGCCGCTATTCTTGATGAAACCGCATTAAAAAATATGTTCCAACAATGGTATTTTTACTATGAGAGCAAATACATTCTAACGGAATTAATATTATGTTGGTTAAATGGATTTTATAATGCCGAAAGTTCATTATTAAGGTCATTTTTAGAGTTTAATTTATTACAGCTTTATTTTTATCGTGCTACAAAGAAGAATTCTAATTATGGTGTTCTGAACGAATACTTTAAAAAAAGAATAACTCCTAGTTGGGGCAAGCTTATTAACAAAAGTACTCCAAATGACGATTTTTGCAAGCCTATAACAATACGATTAAAATCCGCCTTGGATGGCCTATCTCGATATTCGGTGCATCCATATCATCCGCAGTTTTCTTATAAGCAGTATGGCAATATGTCACCGGGTCGAAGTTTGGAAGGCATGTATTTTTGGGTGACAATACAATTAATTTTACAACCAATTTTATGGGCTTATTACGTTAATTTCCCAATGTTATTTAAGCCCGTAGATTTAGTAAAAAAGTTTGGGTTTAATGGACCTGTTGGAATATTTGTTAGTAGTCATCAAAATGTTTCTATACAAAATAGCCTAGATAATGATAGCTATAAGGAATTTGAAAACTATGCAAATAATCAGGAAGATGTAAAAAGCCTCTTGTCATGGTATGACTCCCATGGCGATTTAACGGATGAACAAATATGGGATACATGGGATAGCGAGCATGATAAAAAACCAAAAAGCATTCAACATGGAGAATGCCTAAAAATAGTCAAATTGAGAGCAATGAGAGAAGTTATGTCGTTAGAACGGCACGAGGAAGTACTGTTATCTCATAATAAATCAGATGCTAGAGTAAAGAGATTTACATGCTATTCTGGTTGGAAAAGTTATTTAAATAATAAAAACAAAAAAGTTGTACCCCCTAGATAGAGAAGGTATCAGCATGGCAGCAAGTACCAAAAAATCAGCAGATTTATCGCAAAATTTAAGCTCAAATACATTATTTCATTTTACAAACTCATTTGAAAAATTGAAAAGCATTTTGAGAAATGGATTTCGCTTATCGTATGTACCAGAAGTGCTACCTAAAAAAATACAAAAAGATATGTCAGTATGCTATATCGTCCCAATGATTTGTTTTTGTGATATCCCTTTAGGTGGAGTAAAAGTACATCTGCAAAGGTATGGTAGTTATGGGTTAGGTATTCATAAAAATTTCTGTAAGCGCGCGAATATAAATCCAGTTTTCTATATCCATGATTCAAGAGTATTTAATAATATCATTCCTGAGCCAATGATTAATTCTAGCTCAGTTATTCCGTATCTTAAGAAATACTCCGGAAAAAATATAAAAAAGAACTCTATTTTCAGATTTTATAATGAACGAGAATGGCGACATGTCGATGGCTCTAAGACAGAAATGATACATGCAGACGAAGAACGGATTCGTAAGAGATGCCGCGAACTAAATAAAAACGCAACCACTTTTTTATTATTTAATCCCGATGACATTGAATATATTATTGTAGAAAATAAGTCCGAAGTCATTAAAATAATTGATTTTATAGATAAATGTATGAAGGCAAGTGAACAAGATAAAAAGATTTTGTATACAAAAGTAATTAGCGCAACACGCGTAAGATACGACTTCTGAATATAACTCTATAAATTCATTGAACCCGAGGACCATTAAGACGTATATCTATGATTCAATTTTCAGTAGTTTATTGAGTAGTGAATTCGGGGTCAAGTCCCAAAGCGACAGGCTTAAAAGCGTCCCTCATGGACCTGACCCCAACAAGACTGTGCTATAATTATCTCAATAAAGAAGGAGGAAAGAATATGAAGAATTTATTGAAGGGCATTATTATATTCGTTGTCGCATTAATGATCCTGAATATAGCATCGGTTAGCTATGCGCAGGGCATGGCTGATAAATTGAACAGAGGGCTTATTAATATTGTGACCGGATGGTTTGAAGTGCCAAAAAACATGGGCCCTGATATTGCAAAACATAACTTTGTTTCCGCTTTTTTCATTGGATTGCCAAAAGGTTGTTGGATGACGATCGTAAGGACCGGAGCCGGTATATACGATACGGCTACATTCCCGGTCGCTTTTCCGAAAGATTACAAGCCGGTGTTAGAACCGGAGTTT
>CAZSJF010000138.1:0-7416 GCA_964606705.1 uncultured Bacteroidales bacterium | reverse complement strand
AAAGATCCCCTTTTTAAAAAATTTCTTAAATAAATAGGGTTTATAACAAATAAAAATAATAATACTAAATTTGAATATATATTTTTTTGTAAAGTAGCTATTACACAGAGTTACACAAAGAAGACACAAAGTCACACTGAGATAAAATATATAATATGACTATAAATGAACTGTCAAATACAATAATTGGACTTGCAATTGAAGTACACCGACAACTTGGGCCTGGCCTATTGGAATCCGCTTATCAGGAATGTCTTTATTATGAACTTAAAAAAGCAGGTTTAAAAGTTGAAAAAGAAAAACCAATGCCAATAGTTTATAAAGAAGTTAAGTTAGATCATGGATATAGAATGGATTTACTCGTAGAAAACGAAGTTGTAATTGAAATAAAAACAGTTGAGTGTTTTACAGATGTTCATATTGCTCAGGTATTGACATATTTGAAATTAGGCAATTATAAGCTGGGTTTGTTAATAAATTTTCATGTAAGCTTGTTGAAAAATGGAATTAAAAGATTAATACTTTAATGTTTGGAAAATGTTCTTTTCTTTGTGAACCTCTGTGGAAGCTCTGTGAACCTTTGTGAAATAACTAACCGATAGCTATCGGTTACACGAATCCTCTCAAGGGAGATACGAAATCATACCGGGTAAACAAAATATAAATATTTATATTCAATATAAACTCTGATATGACAGTAACAAGAATATTTGACATACTTGATAATTACAAAGAAAATTTTATTTCAAAAAAAACCGCTCTTGCTAAAAAGGAAAATGGCAGATGGATTGAATATTCTGCAAAAGAATATATTGAAACTGTTAATTGCCTGAGTTCAGGGCTTATTGAATCAGGTATAAAAAAAGGTGATAAAGTTGCCACAATTATCAATAACTCCCCTGAATGGAATTTTATTGATATGGCTCTTCTTCAGACAGGGGCGATACAAATACCTGTATATTCAACCATAAGCAGCAGCGATTATAAATATATTTTTACCGATGCGGAAATAAAACTGATTTTCGTTTCGGATGAAGAAATATATCGTAAAATAAGGCAGATACTGGATGAAATAAATGTGAATGCTGAAATATTTTCTGTTTGTAATATAAACGGGGTCAAAAACTGGACTGAGATATTAAATACAGGCAGAGAGCATTTGAATAAATCCGTTATCGAAGAGATCAAAAAAAATATTTCTCCTCACGATGTGGCAACAATATTGTATACTTCGGGGACAACCGGTTACCCGAAAGGTGTGATGCTGTCGCATAATAATATTGTAAGTAATTTCAAAGCTACTGCATCAATATCAGGTATTGATCATACATATAGAGCATTGAGTTTTCTTCCGTTGTGCCATGTTTATGAAAGAGTACTGAACTATGTATTCCAGTATCTGGGTGTTTCAATACATTATGCGGAAAGTATGGATACTATTGCGGAAAATCTGAAAGAAGTAAGGCCGCATGTATTTTCTGCCGTGCCTAGGGTAATTGAAAAATTTTATGATAGAATCATTGCTAAAGGCAGGGAACTGAAATGGCTGAAAAGGATTCTCTTTTTCCAGGCTGTAAAATTAGCTGAAAGATATGAGCTGAATGGGATTAATGGCTGGTGGTATGAACTTAAATTAAAACTTGCAGATAAACTGATATTCAGCAAGTGGAGGCAGGCTCTCGGGAATAATATTAATATAATTGCATCAGGCGGGGCTGCTTTACAGCCAAGGCTTGCAAGGATATTCTGGGCTGCGGGAATACCGGTTTTTGAAGGATATGGATTAACGGAAATGTCGCCTATAATAGCAGTAAGCAGGCCGGTAAACAGGGATTTGAAATTCGGCACAGTAGGTCCAGTATTGCCGGGAGTTGAAGTGAAAATAAATACTGACGGGGAAATATTATGCAAGGGTCCTAACATTATGCTTGGCTATTATAAGAATGAAGGGCTGACAAAACAGGTTATTGATAAAGATGGATGGTTTTACACAGGAGATATGGGAGAATTTGACGGCAAATACCTCCGGATAACTGACAGGAAAAAAGAAATATTTAAAACCTCCGGCGGCAAATATATTGCCCCACAGCTGATAGAAAACAGGTTCAAAGAGTCTCCTTTTATTGATAATATAATGGTTACAGGGGAAAACAAAAATTTCCCTGCTGCGCTTATTGTTCCCAATTTTGCACACTTAAAATCATGGTGCGGTATAAAAGATATACCATACACGACAAATGATAAAATGATTGACAGTGAAAAAATAATAAACAGGATACAGAGAGAAGTTGATAAGTATAATCAGCTGTTGGGGAAAACAGAACAGGTCAAGAAATTCGTATTGATACATGATGAATGGTCTGTAAGTACAGAAGAACTATCACCTACGCTTAAACTGAAACGGAAATTTCTGAAAGAAAAATATAGGGATGTTATTGAGAAGATTTACGCTTAATTATCTAATAGACCATCAATAAAATCATGAATTTGTTTTTTATTTATGTGTCCTTCTTTATGCGCTTTCCCTAATAACTGACCAATATCACAAAGATCAAAAATCGCTGAATTTTTATTAAATCCATTCGGAGTTTTTTTATTTCCCCGCCATATTATTGAAAACTTATCACCATTAACTGAATCAAGCCATAAAGTCTGGTCTTTATTAACACCTTTAATGTAAACTAATTTTTTACGTTTCATAATTTTTGTTTTTAATAGTTATTATTCTTTTACTAAATAAATTAATCAAATAGCATAGTCCTTAACACAACGCAGAACGTACCTATCATAACAAACACAACAACTAAAACTAAACAACCTGAGTTTTTATCAGCTTTACGTTTATCTCTCATCTTTTTAGTAGAGTCCTTCATTATCTCAGAGGATTTACCTAAAAAATCATATATAACTCCGATGTTTGTATTTTTTTTCTTAAAGTCGTCTTGTGATTTTGCACCTTGTCCGGGCTTAAATTGGTGTCCGCAGCTTAGACAGGTGATTCTGACTTTATTGCTGCCGATTGTTCCAGCAAGCAGGCCAACGCCACCTGTCAGAACTGCACCTGCAACTGCTTGTTTACCACTAAAACCTTTTTTATTAGCGGTAATCTGGTCTGAACCGCATTTGGGACATAATACTTCGCTCATAATTTAAATTTTTCTTACAAATATACTACCAGTAATTATAAATAACAACTGAAATTTGCAAATATTACAACTAAAACTTATTTATACTTTAACGGCTAAAACCCTTACCGTTTCAGAAGAAGAACGTGAAGCCTGCCAGTCGAAAGTCATAACTGAAATGCAGAAAGAAATCGTCTATCTGAAAGAACTTGTTAAAGAGAAAGATAAAATCATAAGATTGCTGGAGAAAAAGAAATAAATTTATATCAGGTGAAATTATAAAAAAATAGAACACGGATAACGCAAATGCAACGGATGATCACAGATTAAAAAATCCGCGCAAATCTGCATAATCCGCGTCATCTGCGTTCCATTGTATTTCAAAAAACATTTTTACATTTGGATACCAAACTCTACCCTACAACAAGTTTCTGTGAGAAAACAATCCTGCTCTTTTCCTTAATGGTGTTGGGTGTGTTTGGTGGTGGTTTTGCCTCACTGTTAAACAAAGTTTTTACAAGTTTTCCTCTTGTGTCGAAAACAGAAATTTCTATGACAGCATTTTTGGGCAATTCAAATTTAAAATTAACGATATCATCTGCCGGGTTGGGGTATGTAATTACTTTCAGTTGTTTTGTAATATTAATAGCTTCGTCAGCAGGGTTTTGCAGTTCGGCAATCCAAGTTCCCGAAGTATAATACACAGATACTTTTCTTCCAAAGAATCCCGATACCCAGATTCTGACAGTATCCTCGGAAACCCTTCGCTGCGAACCTGTATAGTCGCCCCATCGTTCATAAGTGCCGCTAAGCATGTTTACATATGAAGAACCTTCCTTAATAGTTATTCTTTGTGAGTATTCGTCATTGCCATTATAATAAATACCGGAAAATCCCGGTTTAACAGTGGGGGATGTATGATTAAAAGTAATTATGGCCTGGTCTGAATTGATACCGCTGTATGAAATATTAGGATAACCGAAGTCAAGAGCTGTGTCGGAAATGATGTTTGCATTGACAGTGATATCACTCATGTCGATAATGCCATGATAAACAGCCGGATATCCTGTTGAATGGTCTATACTGTTAGCTACAAACTGTATTTTTCCGTTCTGATAAAAGCCGCCAAGTATGCGTGCATCGTTGGTTGCAAGCACATTGTAAATAGTATCATAAGGAAGATACTGTATGCTTTGCCTTGCATCAGGGGGCATGCCGTAATGTTTATCTGAAATGACAGGAGTTACAGTAAGTATGGGATTATTATATAAACTGTCTGATATATGCACAATAAAGATAGTATCGTTGGATATATCAAAGTTTTTGTCTGATAATAAGTACATATCAGGTCCGTACAGATTATCGCCTCCCTGTATAGGAGCTAAATTTCTTAAGGGATTCCCGTTATAATTGATATTTTCCCATAATCTTGTATTTATTGAATCCCCTGAATATCCGTTATGTTTGTCAATCTGCCAGATTATTGTCTGTTTGAATGAATTCTGCCATATGCCTGTATCTCCCATATTTTTGAGCAGGTTTACTGTAATAAACAATTCACAGTTTGAGATAGCTACTGACGGATAATCTGTCCAACTGGTATCGTTTAACGGATTGCCGGAAAGGAGATACATGTTCCAGAAGCCTGTAGGGTCGCCGGTTTGAGAAAAACCTACAACAATATTACTTGTGCTGTCAGTAAATCCTGCAAGATATACAATGATGAATCTGTTTTCAGAAGGGTCATATATGAGTTTAGGATCATACTGGTGGGAAAAGGTTCCGAGTGTATCAGAAAAACCTGATAATGAAATTTTTTTTAATAAGGTATCGTTATTTATATCAAACATGTATATGTTTGAATTTACTGCTGAAACGAGTATCCCGTCGTTAGAAATAGCAAGGGTATTATCATTAGGGACACCGTCATTTATTGTAAAGAGATTGCCTTCGAATTCGCTTACTACAACAGGAGTATCTGCTGATGAAGTGATTTCGTAATTTTTAAACTGTCCGTTAAAGGAAGTTTTTCTCGGATATTTTTTAGCTGTCTCTTCCTTTATATTTTGTAAATAGCTTTTATAAATGTTGTTGGCAACAAAAGGCGAACCCAGATTGTTCAACTGAACTTCCCAGTCAACACTGATTTTGCTGATATTAACTGAAGACAACCTGCTGATTTTGTAATCCTTGTAGCTTTGGGATAAAAGAGGAAAATATATAATTATGCTTATTGTAAGCCAGAGTAATCTTTTCATCAGGATGATTTATATTCTTTTAAAATTAAGGTGCTGTGGTTGAATATGTCCATGTTACAGGGGTTGAGGTACTTGTTTGATCAAAATACCTGTATCTGTAAGTGCCACTGTCATTATACATTATAACAAAATAATTTCCTTTTGTATAAACAACTGTTTGTCCTGCCGCACATGTCGGAGTTGAGGATACTTTGTCAATTGTTGTGGCTCCGTTTATCTCCAGTAACGAATTTGGCGCTGTTGTTCCGATGCCTACATTGCCTCCGTCAACCAATAAACCATAATTAGTAACACTGCCACCCGATGCAGAAAAGTAACCTGCCACGTTATTTTCAGCAGCCCCTGTTTTATAAACTTTTAATCCGTAACGGGAACTGGCACCTGCAGTTGCATTTGTTGAAGAAACCAAAAGCGCTTCGTAATTGCTGGAAGTAACATCCACAACTGTCATAAGTGCCTGATTGGTATTTTCAGTTCCTATACCAACTCTGCCTCCGCCGCTTGGCACTATTAATGCCCTGTTATTATCAACTGTCGAACCTGTTGCAGAAAAGTAGCCTGCAACATTTGGAAAATTTGCACCTGTTTTGAGGACTTTTAATCCATAATTGATTGTAGCATCTTCAATCTGTACTCTGCTTGTCGGGGTAGTTGTTCCGATGCCTACATAGCCGTCTTCTACGAGCAGTCCGTAATTGTTTGTTCCGCCGCTGGCAGAAAAATATCCTGCAACATTGTTGGTAGCAGCACCTGTTTTGTAAACCTTTAATCCATAAAGCGGACTGGGGCCGGCAGATGCATTTGTTGAAGCTACTAACAGTGCTTCATAATTATCAGCATCTAAAATTTGCACTCTGGCCTGATTTGGTACAATTCCTATGCCTACATTGCCATTAGGTATGTATAATCCGACGTTATTTCCTCCGCCTGATGCAGAAAAATAACCGGCAACATTCGGGAAATAAGCACCTGTTTTATCAACATATAATCCATAATTAAGGGTTGCATCTGATACCTGCAGCCTTCCTGTTGTAGGAGCAGCTATTCCGATACCAACATTACCATTATTAACTAATAAACCATAATTATTTGTTCCTCCGGAAGCATTAACATATAAACCTGTCATTGTAGCGCCGGAGCCGGCAGCATCAATACGTGCTCCTACTCCATTTGCTGATGTATTGTTAATTACAATACCATAAGAACCGGCAGGGGGATTTATTCTGCTCCCATAGAAAAAATGACCGGCAGTACCATAACTGAACCCGTATGAGGTGATTTGTGCCTGAATAGCAGTGCTTCCGCTGCCTCCATTGTTTTTATTAGCCAGTGATAAACCTATACCATAATCATTTGTTAATCCTATTACTTCATTAATAGTTGTCCCTGTGTTGTGAACCTGTACTCCGCTTGGGATACGAATATCATTATTCTGGAACCTCAGCTGTTCGATGCCATTTCTTTTAATAACTAAGTCTATATTATCAGTAGTGCCAACAAAATTAGTTCCTGCGGTTGTTCCTGCATTACCTGTTAATGCCCATGCATTTTGAGAGCCGGGAGTACCTGTCACACCAGTGTTTCCAGTTGCACCGTTGTTGCCTGTCACACCAGTATTTCCAGTTGCGCCATTATTGCCTGTAACTCCTGTATTACCAGTTGCACCATTATTGCCAGTCACACCAGTATTTCCTGTCGGTCCCTGTATTCCCTGAATGCCAGTATTGCCTGTATTACCAGTCAGTCCTTGTATTCCCTGAATGCCAGTATTGCCTGTAGGTCCTTGTATTCCTTGAATACCAGTATTGCCAGTAGGTCCTTGTATACCCTGAATACCTGTATTCCCTGTCGGTCCCTGTATGCCTTGAATACAGGTATTGCCAGTTGTTCCCTGTATGCCTTGAATGCCAGTATTTCCTGTCGGTCCCTGTATTCCCTGTATGCCTGTATTCCCTGTCGGTCCCTGTATGCCTTGAAGACCGGTATTGCCAGTTGGTCCCTGGATGCCTTGAATACCAGTATTGCCAGTAGGT
>CAZSJF010000137.1:0-7528 GCA_964606705.1 uncultured Bacteroidales bacterium | reverse complement strand
AAAAGGCATTGAATATCGGTGTTTACGGTACGGACCTGATACATATGAATACATACGAAAAGACATCTTCTACATTGCTTTATCTGAAAAATGTCAAGGAATTGGCCATAGACCTCAGGATAGAGCAGTTCTTTGACTATAATACCCTGACACGCCTGTCGGAAAATAACAAAAATGCCGACTCTGTCATATTTATCACCACTTCGGGTTTTGAAAAGATGAACAGTTTTCTTATAGAGCAGAACAGGAGTAAGATCAGCGCCCTGATAACTTTCGGGACATGGATTGAAACTCTTTATCTCGCTGTGAATTCGCCAAACCTTTCGGAGAATGAGGATATTTATATTAGAATAGGGGAACAGAAAAATGTAATAAACAACATATATGTATTGCTGAACCTGTTCAGCAGCGATAAAAATGTTAAAGAACTTATTAAAAATGTTGATGAGTTAAAAAAGGAATTCGGTAAAATAACTGTAACATACAATTATGTAAAACCCGTGCAGAAAGAAGTTGACGGGGTGCTGGTGATAATTGACAACAGTACAAGCAAAACAAATATAACGGAAGAAACGTTAAATGGCATAAGGCGTATAACCAATTCTATTCGTAATAATATTATCAGTTAGTTTTTTATGAAAGCAACCAGGTTTATATTGATATTTTTTATTTTGTTTATTTCGCATTTTTCTTATTCACAGTGTGATGAGGATCTGCTTAATAAATGTTATCCTCTGATAGGCAATTATAAATTCCTCAAGAGCTATCCGATAAAGATGAAGCAGGTTAAGAAGAACCAGCCTCCTACTGTTATGAAACAAACCATATTCCTGCAGGGAGGGCTGAATTATAAAATAGCTTCATATAATCAGGAAGGTTATTCCGGCAAGGTGGTCCTTAGCTTGTACAGCGAGGAAGGAGTGATTGGTACCAATTATGATTCTGAAAATAAAAAGTTTCATAATGTGATTCAGTTCCGCTGTAATGCAACAGGCATATATTACCTTACTTTTTATTTTGACAAAGGACAGGAAGGCTGCTCTATAGTTATAATAGCACAGGAACCTGTCAAAAGGCTTGAAGACTGAGTTATTTAGCGTAGTTGATAGCTCTTGTTTCCCTTATTACAGTTATCTTTATTTGTCCCGGATATGTCATCTCATCCTGTATCTTTCTTGAGAGGTCGAATGATAACTGGTTGGCTTCTGCATCGGAGATCTGGTCGCTTCCCACAATTACACGCAATTCCCTTCCTGCCTGTATGGCATACGTTTTGACCACACCCGTATAAGACAAAGCAAGTTCTTCAAGGTCTTTCAGCCGTTTTATGTAGGCTTCCACAACTTCACGCCTTGCCCCCGGCCTTGCTCCTGAAATGGCATCACACACCTGAACAATAGGGGATATTAAATTATCCATTTCTATTTCATCATGATGTGCGCCTATAGCATTGCATATTTCTTGTTTTTCCTTGAACTTTTCCGCGAGCTGTTGTCCGATGATAGCGTGTGGCAGTTCAGGTTCATTGTCGGGTACTTTCCCTATGTCATGCAGTAGTCCTGCACGCTTTGCCAGCTTTGGATTTAATCCGAGCTCTGCTGCCATGGTAGAACACAGGTTGGCTACTTCCCTTGAATGCTGTAAAAGATTTTGTCCATAGGAAGAGCGGTATTTCATCTTTCCTACCATCCTGACCAGTTCGTGATGCATGCCATGGATGCCCAGGTCTATTGTGGTCCTTTTTCCTATTTCTATTATTTCCAGTTCTACCTGTTTTTTTGTTTTTGCAACTATTTCTTCTATTCTTCCCGGGTGTATCCTTCCGTCGGTAACCAGTTTATGCAGTGACAACCGGGCTATTTCCCTTCTCACAGGGTCGAATCCCGACAAAGTGATGGTTTCAGGAGTGTCGTCAACAATTATTTCCACGCCTGTGGCTGCTTCAAGAGCTTTAATGTTTCTTCCTTCCCTTCCTATTATCCTGCCTTTGATCTCATCATCATCAATATCAAAAACAGATACGGTATTATCAATTGCAACTTCTGATGCGGTTCTCTGGATTGTGTCGATGACTATCCTTTTAGCTTCGTTGTTTGCAGTTATTTTTGCTTCCTCTACAATATCTTTGATATAGGAAAGAGCTTCGGATTTGGCTTCCACCTTAAGGGATTCTATAAGCTGGGATTTGGCTTCGTTTGCAGACATGCTGGAAATAGCCTCTAACTGTGCGATATGTTGCTTATGGAATTTCTCCAGGTCAGCCTGTTTTTTATTGATTATTTCGAGCTGTGAACTGAGGTTTTCCTTGATAGTATCTATTTCATTATGTTTTCGCTGAAGTTCTTCCATCTTTTGCGAGAAGGAATTTTCTTTCTGCTTAAGCCTGTTTTCGCTGTCAGATATCTCCTGACTTCTTCTGGAAATAAATTTATCATGTTCTGCTTTAAGCTGGATAAACTTTTCCTTGGCCTGTAATATTTTATCTTTCTTTATTACTTCGGATTCGGCAATAGCTTTTTTCAGTATCTGCTGGCTTTTTCTTTGCGTAGCTTTTCTTAAAACAGTGCTTGTTAACACTCCGCCTACAAGCAGCGAGCCGAGAGATATGGCAATGTATATTATTATTTCTATCTGCATGACCTTTTATATTTTAGTTAACAATAAAAAAATACTGCATAAACTCAAAAACACCTGAGTTTAGGATTTTGTTCGGTCAAATACGGGAAAGGTTTATAAGTATACTTCTTCTAAGAATTATTCCGCCTCTATCTGATTTGATAAAAACGTATCAATTTCTACAAGCTTTTTTGTTGATTCGTTATGTTTTGCTATGCTATTTTCATGTTTCAGCAAACCTGCAGTGTGTTCCAATGCAACCATAGCCAGTAAATCCTTCTTGTCTTTAAAGGCAAAATTGCTTGCATAAGAACTCAATTTATCATCTATCATCTTTGCCGCTTTTCTGAAGATTTCCTCTTCATCCCTGTTAATTGATAAACGATAAGGCCTGTCGGCAATTCTTAGCGTAATTGTTAAATCCTCTTTTAATTTGTTGTCAATCATTTATTTGTTTAATAAAGCTATACACTTATCTATTTCCCGCACAAACTCATCTATTTTTGATTTTGCATTTTTGTCTTTTTCAGTTAGTTGTAAATTTTTTGATACTTTAATTAATTCGTTTTTGTTTTTTAACTCATGGATAATTTTTTCCTGCTCCTTATTTGTTTTTATTAAGTCCTCCTTTACTTTTAAGAGCTGGATGTTTTCTGTTTTACTTTTTTTATATAAATCAATTATTTTTCTAACCTTATATTCTATCCCGGAAACTATAGTGTTAATTTCTTCCATTCTAAAAAAGTCAGAAAAGTAATAGGGTGCAAAGATAATAATTTATGAATAAAATTTCGTAAAATTTTATGTTTTTTACATTTATTTTAACAAAAGATAACAATTTTTAAAACTCTATCAGTCTGTCGTACAGTTCTTTAACAGGAAAGCCTACAACATTGAGGTATGAACCGTTTATTTTTTCTATCCCTATATAGCCAATCCACTCCTGTATCCCGTATGCACCTGCTTTATCGTAAGGTTTGTATTTCTTAACATAGTATGTGATCTCATCAGAGCTTAGATTTTTGAAATAAACATCTGTTGAAACATGGAAGGAAATCATCTTGTCGATGGTTCTCAGGCAGATGCCTGTTATCACCTCATGTTTATTCCCTGATAATTTTTTCAGTATGCTAACTGCATCATCAAAATCTTTTGGTTTGGAGATAACTTCGTTATTCAGCCATACTATAGTATCTGCAGCTATCACCAGCGTATTGTCTTTCAGCTCTTTTTTATCAAAGGCATTTGCCTTGATTTCACAAAGATATAAAGCTATCCCTTCCCTTTTTAAATCAGCGGGGTATTCTTCCTTCACATGTTTTGTTATTATTTTAAACCTGATGCCCAGCTCTTTCAGCAAATGCTGCCTCCTGGGTGATTTTGAGGCAAGAACGATTTTATATTTTTTCAGTTTGTCCTTAAGAGTCATACCTTTGGCAAATATACTATACTCATGCTTAAAATGCCAGTCAGCATTATTAATTTCAGTATTGTGCTAATAGTTTTATAATCACTTTTGGCTTTACTTTTGCAGACCCTGTAAATCAGGTAGAGTAATGGTATCTGGATGAACAGTGTGATGTATGTCTGTATAATTATAATCATTTGTCCGAAATAAGGAATATTTATCTGGGCAAGAAGTATTGCCAGAAATACCAGGGAAATCAGCAAACAAATAACAATTTTGGTATTTTTCATTCCTGATATTATTGGCAGGGTCCTGTATGAAACTTTCCTGTCGCCGTCAATATCTTCAATGTCTTTAACTATTTCACGGATCAGTGAGATAAAGAAGGCGAAAAATATATATCCCCAAACATAGAAATCTATTTTATCATTTATTACAGTGTTGCCTGATAGAATTCTTGCCGGTTCAAAAAGCCATACAACAGCGATTACAAGTGCGGAAAGAAAAGCAATTATAATGTTTCCTGTGAGAAATTTACGTTGAAGGATTAGGGAATAGAACCACAGCATGGTAGCAGCGAATAAGTTTGCCAGTCCTAGTAAGGTATTTCCGGCTTTTAAAGCTACGTAAAAGCTTATAAGTATACCAATAAAACTGAAAACGGAATGTATTAAAATTGCATTCCTCCTCGGGATAATTTTTCCAAGCACCATTTTTTCGGGCTTGTTTATCCTGTCAACCCTGAGGTCGAAATAATCATTTATTGCATAACCGCCTGCAGCTATTAATACTGTTGACAAAACCAGAAGGAAAAAATGAAATCCAGACAGTGATAAGGAAATATTTCCGATTTTTAATAGTGGGTTGATAATAAAAAATCTTACCAGATACTGCGTCAGGATAATAATCAGCAGGTTGGGCAACCTTAATAATCTCAGATAAGCTGATAGCATAATTTATTTTTTAATTACCAGTGAAATGCATCACCATTAAGCCATTTTCCCTGAATTTTAAGTACCTGTTCAATGATATCTCTTACACATCCTTGTCCGCCGTTTTTATCGGAAATATATTTTGATAAGGACTTGATTTCTTCGGATGCATCAGCCGGGCATGCAGGCATGCCTGCTTCAAGCATTATTTCATAGTCAGGGATGTCATCACCCATGTAAATCGTGTTTTTTACATCAATCTTGTTATCCGATAAATACTGCCTGAACACTTTCAGTTTATTATGCACGCCTAAAAATATATCTTTTATACCCAGTTTTAAAAGCCTTTGTTTTATTGCTTCGGAATCTCCTCCGGAAATAATGACAATCCTGTAGTTCTTCTTAACGGCAAGCTGCAATGCATAGCCATCCTTGACATTGACTGTTCTTAAAGGCGTACAGTCCGAGTCTATCATAATAGTGTTGCTCGATAGAACTCCGTCATAATCAAAAATGAAAGTATTGATATTTTTAAAAAGTCTTCTGTAATTATCCATTCATTTATCGTTTAAAATATTCCTGGTAATGAGTTCATATATTTGTTTAAAATCAGGGTATTCAGATAACATGTCAATATGCTTTTCTATAGTATCCGTATCTTTTCTTGATGCAGGCCCTGTCTGGACACCGGAAGGGGAATTTGTCATTATTTTTCCGGTTGTTTCTTTAATTAAAGGCCTGAGTATATCAAAGGGGATATCGTTGTTTTCTGTGATTTTTTCTGCAATACGATACATGTAATTCGGAAAATTGCAGGCGAAGACAGCGGCAAGATGCAGTATTTTCCTTTTCCCGGAATTTATGATATACACTTTGTCGGACAGCAGTTTTGCCAGATTCATCAACGCTTCCTGATAGGCTATGTTGTTTGCTTCAATGCACACAGGTGTTTCTGTGAAATCTGCTTTTCTGTTTCTGGAAAATGTCTGCAGAGGGTAAAAAACACCGTAATTTGATGAGGCATGCTTTAAAATATCCATGTCCATTGAACCGCAGGTGTGTACAATAAATTTATTTTTAAGTGAGAGGTGTTTTAAAACAGGGATAATTGCAGAGTCAGGAACCGAAATTATATATAAATCGGAATTCATATTTATTTTTTTCAGGTCATCTGTATAGGAAGAGGATATAATATCTGCAAGTGTTTTAGCTGATTTTTCAGTACGGCTGTATACCTGGATTATTTTTTCCCCTTTGTCTTTTAATGCTAAAGCCAGATTGGTTGCCACATTGCCTGCACCTATAATAACTATATTTCTCAATTCGGGAATATGCATAGATATTTATAAAAAAACCTGTCGTTTTGCTTATCTGACAGGTTTATGAGATTTGAAAATCAGTTAAGGATCAGCTTCTTTGCATACATTCTGCCGTTTATATTGATTCTGACAAGATAAACACCCTGGGCAGAATTATCCAATGGAATTATATTGTCTGTTTTATTTAATGCTTCCCTGTAAATTTCCTGTCCGACAGTATTATATACAGCCACATATCCTTCCATATTTTTTTTGCTGATATTTACATGAATATTTTTTCCATAACTATATATATCAATAAATCCCGGCAGGTTGTTTTCATCTACTCCGGCATTATATACAAGTGTAATTTCATTGGAAGGGGCTGATAAAACTGGTATTGTTGCGTTACTGCCGTCAGGCAGGCTCAGGACAAATACTTTATATGCCACATTTTCGGTTATCAGGCTGCCGTCAATATCACGCGAAGTTTGATTTAGTGTTTGTGAAAAGTTATAACCGGTTTTGGGTACTTTTGTAAAATTATCTTCCCCAATACATTTTGTAGCTTCAATATTGAAAGAAGCTGCATTTGCTGATTTGACGACAAAAATATGATATTCAGAAACAGTTGTTTCATTTGCTTTGTTAAAAGATATCAGCATGTCCCACCCGTTGCCCGAATCACTGTTATCTACTACTGTAACATTAGTTGCAGGGCTTGCTTCAGCATTCGCAGTGGCGCCTGTTTTCATGGGTGCATCAGGATAATCCTGGTAAGCATAATCTTTAAGTGTAAAAGATTGGGCAGTACTGTCAACATCTAACCTTGCCCATCCGTAATGCCATCTGTCACATATGAGTATTCTCAGTCCAAGATACCTGTCTGTTACCCCCCCCTGCCATAAACCATAAGGGCTTGTCCCTTGCATAGAATTCATAATAAGTTCATCGTCATTATTCCATGTGTTAACAGATGAGGTGGCATTAACCATATTATTGCTGAACAGCGCAATAGGGTAGTTATCACCATTTACTAATATTTCATTATCGTTGCTGAAACTGCCGCACAGGACTTTATAAGTGGCTCCGTCAGTGTACTGGGTTATTATAAAATCAATTGTAGTATCATTATTCAGGTTCAGAAAACATGTATCACTTATTGAGTAATTAAGGTCAGGATTGACATCTGTATATACAACCTGTGATCTTGCAGGATTTGCTATTGCCAGTACTCCGGCTGCCATTGAGGAGTATGCTTTCAGCTTTTTTTC
>CAZSJF010000136.1:0-7548 GCA_964606705.1 uncultured Bacteroidales bacterium | reverse complement strand
AAACTCCTGCTGTTCGAAAATGCCCAGCAAATATATCAGGAGAAGCATAAAGACCACCTTGAAGTAATTCGCAAAAGATGAACGGCTCTTCCCGGTAAAGAACTTCAGCGGTTCACTTATCATCAGAAAGGCGATGAGAACGAGGCTAAGCGTAAAAAAATCCTTTGATATTGTGGGAACGCCAATGAAGCCCGACGCAGAAAGGTTGACAGATGACCGGATTATATAAAATGCGTCTGTAATGTTGTTTGCCCTGAAAAATACCCAGGAGATCAGCACAAGGAAAAAAGTAAATAAGACAGTAAGCACCTTATAGGGTCTTGCAAGTTTAATATCTGTAAAGAATTTTGATATGCTTTTAAAATTAGAGGCAAAGATAAGGGCGAAAATAAGATAGAATCCATGAAGGAATCCCCACAGTATGAACGTCCAGTTTGCGCCGTGCCAGAGGCCGCTTAATCCAAATACCAGCATCAGGTTATAATACTGCCTCCATTTTACCACCCTGTTGCCTCCAAGGGGTATATAGAGATAACTCTTGAACCAGCTTGATAGTGAGATGTGCCAGCGGCTCCAGAACTCTCTGATAGAAGAGGAGAAGTATGGCATTCTGAAATTTTCCATCAGGTTGATCCCCATTACACGCGATGCTCCTATCGCTATATCGCTGTACCCCGAAAAGTCGCAGTAGATCTGAAAAGCAAAGAATATTGTTGCCCATATCAGCGGGAATCCCTCGTATATGCCGGGATTGTTGTACACTTCATTTGCACATATGGCAAGTCTGTCGGCGATCACCATTTTTTTTACAAATCCCCACAACATCAGCCGAAGGCCCTCTGTTGCCCTGTTATAGTCAAAAGAATGTTCTTTATGAAGCTGGGGCAGGAGGTTTTGCGGGCGTTCAATGGGGCCGGCAACAAGCTGGGGATAGTACATGACATATAGTGCGTACATCCCGAAGTGCCTTTCGGCTTTCTGGTTCCCTTTGTATACCTCTATTGTGTAGCTCATTGCCTGAAAAGTATGAAACGACAGGCCGATGGGAAGGAGTATCCCCAGGTAAGGAACAGGGTTCTCTAATTGAAAAGTACCAAGAAAGGTGGTAAGGTTCTCGTTAAGAAAATTGTAATATTTGAATACAGCCAGTACGCCTATGTTGGCGACAAGGCTTGCTATCAGATAGAATCGTCTTCTTTTAGCTTTGGTCTCTTCGAGTAGTATACCTGCGAAATAGTCGACAACAATAGTAAATCCAAGTATAAGAATATAAACAGGGATAAAGGCCATATAGAAATAGCAGCTGGCAGATAAAAGTAAAAACCAACGGAAACGATGTGGCAGAAGAAAATACAGCGGAGTCAAGATAAGGAAAAAGCATACAAAATTGAACGAGTTAAATAACATTTTCCCTGTTGTTAATTATTATGACCCGCTGTTTCTCTGATAAAATACATATCTGCCTGTAAAAAAGTTCCATCAATCAGGTTTTGTGATACATTTTCAACACCGGCAATAATAAATCCCCTTTCTTTCAAATACGAGATGAGTTCGTTTACAAGATGCTGGCCATCGTAAAGTGTTACAAAGCTTACTTCGGATAAAATAAGGCTGACCGAATTCAATAAAACGGAAGCGCCTTCCAAAACATACATTTCACTTCCCTGAACATCCATTTTTAAATACACATTATTTCCTGTTTCTTTTTCGCATAAAATATTGTCTATTTTTTCTGTTAGTACGGTTGTCTTAATCAATTTCGAAGAATCCGGATAGGCTTCTTTGTGCAAGGAACTCATTTCCAGCAAAGAACTACTCCCCGTGTTTGATGATATATAAAATTCTGCTTGCCCTTTCTGGTTGGAGCATGCAATATTGTAAGAAGCAAATTTTTTATCGTTTTTAAAACATTCGTTCAAACGATCATAAGATTCTTTAATGGGTTCAAAAGAAAAAATAGGCGTCTCGCTAAACATCGCCCGTGCTTTTCTGGCAAAACCACCATCAGAGGCGCCGACATCAATAATCGAAGAGAAATTCATTGCCTTTAACCAATTGTATTTAATCGGCGAAAGTTGTTCATGATAAACATCTACAGGTAATACAATCAACCCCTTTTTACGAAGTAATATTTTAATAATATTTTTAATTACCCGCGTCACTTTATTTGCTTATAAATCCATAGATATGTTTCTTTTATCCCGTTTATCAGAGGAAGCGATGGTGCCCATCCCAAGCGCTCCCGGATGAGTTTATTGTCGGAATTCCTGCCCCTGACCCCAAGTGGACCGGCTATGTTTTTGACGGAAAGTTTTTTTCCGGAAATCTCAATTACCATTTGTGCCAGATTGGCGATTGAAATCATTTCATCAGAACCGATGTTAACGGGACCATGAAAATCAGGAGAATCCATCAGACGACGCATTCCTTCAAGGCATTCGTCAATGTACAGAAAAGAGCGGGTCTGAAGGCCGTCTCCCCATACTTCTATAAAGCCACCATCTTTTGCCGCGGCCACTTTCCGGCAAATAGCTGCAGGAGCCTTCTCTTTTCCCCCCTGCCACGTTCCTTCGGGACCAAAGATGTTGTGAAAACGGGCAATTCTAACAGGTAGTTTATAATTTCTTTGGAATGACAGAAAAAGTCTTTCACTGAAAAGCTTTTCCCAGCCATATTCGCTGTCGGGCATTGCCGGATAAGCAGAATCTTCAGCACAATTGGGGTTGTCCGGATCTGTTTGATTAAATTCGGGATAAATACAAGCTGATGATGAATAAAATATCTTACCTACTTTGTATTTGATTGCCCTTTCAACAATATTAATGTTTATAAGGGCAGAATTATGCATAACGTTGGCGTCGTTTTCACCGGTAAAAATATATCCGGCCCCACCCATGTCTGCCGCCAGTTGATAAACTTCGTCGAAATACTCATTTAATACTATGTCGCAGACAGACTGTGTGCGTAAGTCGCCAATAATAAACTCGTCAGCTGCCGTGGAACTGAATTCGGGATATTTTAAGTCGGCGCCCTTTACCCAATAACCTTCACTTTTGAGCCTTTTAACTAAATGACTCCCAATAAAACCTCCGGCGCCTAGTACAAGTGCATTCATAGAAACTGAATTAAGCTGTAAAAATAAGTAAAAATCAAGAGGTTTTTTATTATACTTTACCTCTGTGAAAGAATGATCTGAGTTTTCCGGTCTTTTTCACTCTGTTACACGCCAGGCGCAATCCAATATTTCTGTTTTCAATGAAGTGTTGTAACATTTGAAAAGTATTTTTTGCCGGCTCATTTTTACTAATGGGAGTATTAATAATTTGAGATACAATGGAAAATATCTCTTCTTTATTCTTGTTGTTTAAATGCAGAAATAGTTTTTTTAAAGTACGATTAAAATTATCTTTTTCGAATCCAAGGTAATAATGATATAAAAAATTAGTTGAGGACATTATTTGCGTATGGGTTTGAAAAACATACGAAAACATTATCTGGTCGTGATATAAATACGGGTGTTCATCTGTTTTCTGCAGTTGAATGGCAAGATTTAAAACATGATTCAGGAGGTGACAATCTTCAATGGAAATACCTATTACGCCGGCATTCCACATTGCAGTATCCAAAGGAATTTTTAAAGATTTATGCCCGGCCTCAAACACCTTTTCTTTTAAAACACATCTCAGTTTTTCCCAGTTATCATGACCAGATTCCTGCAATATACCTTCTTTTATATACATACATGTTTTTCCCTTGCCAATACTTTTTAAAAAGGGAATGGGATTTTTTATAAAAAATGTGTCGTCATCAAAATAGAAAACATTTTGTCCGTATGTTTCCATTGATTTTTTTATGGCGATAATTTTCAAAGAGGTTTTAATATCAATACCACTAATATGATTGTTTCCGGAGCCTTCTTTAAACCAGTCATTAATTTCTTCTGTATCAAGAAGTACAAGTATTACCGGAAAAGAATGAAGGCGCTTCTCAAAAAAAAGAATGTTGTCGGAGTAAATAACAACAGAAATGTCAGAGGTAGTAATATCTCGTGTTTGATAAAAAAAACTAAGAACAGAAAAAACGGTTTGACGGTGATATACTTCATGTTTTAATGATAAGTATATCAGGGTAATTCCATCGTTCATCGTAAAAACTTTTTGATTATTAATTTGAATGCGTTAAATATATAATAAAAAAAACAAAATTGTTTTATTTTTAAAAGATAGCGTATTCCCTTTTTTGTTTTACCCTGATGGATCAGGGTTAATCCGTATTTACCATAGTTATGATTGAGTAAATCCCTGTTTAATAATTTCAGATCACGGTCAGTTATTTTATTTTGTAGTTCATACCTTAACTTAAATGAACTTATTTCCATGATTTCGTTGTCCAGCATCATGTTGTTTTTGTGGGATCTGATTCTTGTTCCGGTGTTATTTCCTTCAATATATTCAAAACGAACACCATAAAGAGCGCATCGCAGCCACAATTCCCAATCTTCCATGGATCTATATTCTGTATTAAATATACCTGTGTTTTTAAAAATTGATTTCCTTATTATAGGAGCGCTAACCACCATAATATTTCCTTTTATCAGGCAGGATAGAATATTATGCCCTTGTCCGGAAATTTTTGGCATCCACGAGTCATTCCCGGTTTCTTCTTTTGTTTCTGAGTCAAAGCGCAACATAGATCCATAAACTATACCTACGTGATCATTTTTTAAAATGAAATCCATTTGAACTTCTATTTTACTTTCTTCAAGCAAATCGTCAGCATCTAAAAATTGAATAAAATCACCTGAAGAAACCGCCAGTCCATGATTCCTGGCAGCTGGCAACCCTCTGTTTTCCTGATAAAAGTATTTTATCCGGGAATCCTTATTTCTGTAAAAATCTGCAACTTCTTTGGTGTTATCTGTTGAGCCGTCGTCAATAACAAGACATTCCCAGTTATTATATGTTTGACACAAAACACTATCAAGAGTTTCAGAAAGGAAATTTCCGTAATTGTAACATGGCACTATTATAGAAACTAAAAGGCTCATAAGCAATAGTTAAACAAACACTTGACGGCGAATTTAAAGAAATCAATTCTATTGAGTTTGTTGTATGACCGAAACGGGGATTTAATATAAGACTTTAAAAGTTTTAAGCTGAAAGACCGACAACCAGATATAAGATTTATCCAAAAAGTTGAAAGAATTTTTGAAAAATACAATTCTGAATATTTGTTGTTATATTTATTTTGATAATATAATTTTTCAAGCCAATTTATAGCATTAATTACAAAGTCGTTAGTACAGATATAATTTCCGGTTAAAAGGCATAAGTGTAATTCAATTTCTTTTTCATCACAATCAACAAATGCACATAGTTCTTTTTCTCTGATGATGTTTGGTTCTTTATATTCGTCTTTATATAATCTTGTCATTTGGGATTCATGTTCTCTATAGAATAACAGAACTTTATTAATATTAGCACACTTCAGGATTTTGGATGCTCTGACCCATAATTCATAATCCTGAACAGAAAAATCTTCGTTATAAAACAAATCGTTGTTAATAAAATCATCTCTTCTTAGTATTATAGTTGGATGTCCGAATGCGTTAAAAAAAAATAAAGATGCCTTAATTTCTTCATAAGTAATCGGAAGTTTTGCAATTCTATTGGTGTTTAATATTTTAAACCAGGAACCGGAAAAAGAAATATCCGGATTTGATTCCATAAAATCAACTTGTGTTGAAATTCTGTCAGTAAGACTTATATCATCAGCATCCATTCTGACAATATACTTGCCGAGGGCATTTTTTATCCCTTTGTTTAATGATTTTGTTTGCCCTATATTACTTTCATTATTAATTAGTTTAATCCTATTGTCATTAAAAGCCCTTATAATATTATAGGAGTTATCTGTTGAACCGTCATTAATTATTATAAATTCAAAATCTGTAAATGTCTGGTTTAAAATACTATTAATAGATTTTTGTATAAACATTTCTGAATTATACACAGCCATTAAAACAGAAACAAGTGGCGGTATATCTATATTTTTATCCATTGTTCCGGCATTAAGTCTTTTATGTCAATCGTACTGTCATTAAACCATTTTTTAGGGGCAATTACAATTTTTTCAGGATTATTATTTAACCATGCAGCCCACCAGCTAAAACTACTATTAGCTGTAATAAAATATTTACATGAAGATAACAACCTAAAATCCTCATATACTAATTCATAATTCCAATCTACATATACAGTCGGATACTTTGTTCGAAAATTATTTTTTACCCAATCAATATCGTCAGAAAAGATATAAAGTGAAATATTTTTAATCTTAGATGAAATAATATCAATTGCATCATAATAATATTGCAATGAACAAGTGCCATGTATTTGGTTCGTTTCGGGATTATCAATATAATCTTTTCGCCTGAAATGTATAGCAACTGACTCTGTGTTTGACATACTGGCAAGGGTGGTTTTATTCTTTAAAGTTGGGGCTGTTTTTACTTCAAAAAGGTGTTGTAATAAATCTTTTATATTTAAAAAATACTTTTCCGATTGCCAATAGCCTTCAATTAAACAATCTTTTGGACAATGAAAAATATTATCGTCAAAGGAATTCTGCTTTTCAAAAATATGTCTCCGTCTGTAATATGGTACATCAGTATTACTTATTTTGTGGATTATTCTGTCAAATAAGGGGTCTTTGGTTTTATTTAATTTTTGTAAAGTAAAATCATCGGCAAATGGTTCATTTATATTAAAGAAATCAAGCATATAATCTCTTCTGGTAAAACTATGGTGAATAGTTCTGTCTTCAAAGAAAGATTTATCTATTTTTAATTCAACCGAGTGTTTCAAACTCAGATTTTTTCCTAAAGCATATTGAAACATCTGATTTCCTAACCCTCCCTTTAATCTTACTATTATCATAATTTAACAGCCTTTACATGATAGCCAAAACATAATATTTCAGATGAATTCTTATCAGATTTATTCATTCTCTCTAACATTTTTATCACAGATTTAACCGCATCCTTCTCTTTTTTGGTAATTATTGCATCGGAATATGGATTGGGTATTCTAAATTGCATTTCCTGAGCTATATATTCGAAATAATTACCATTGGGTACTATCTCTATTATTTTAAACCCATAGTCAACTAAATGCTTTTCGTAAAAAAATCTGTTAAATCCGGAATAAAAATGAAAAGGGGCAAAATGGGTTAAACTACAAAAGGGCGCCGTAATAAGTAAGACGCCATTATTTTTTAATAATCGGGAAAATTCTTTTATAGCTTCTATTGGCGCGGGTAAATGTTCAAAAACCTCAATACACATAATTGCATCAAAAGAATCATCAGGCTCCGGGATATTTGTTATATCGCAAATGATATCTAATTTTGAATTATCCCAGGATTTCATCTGCAAGCCGGTATTGTTCCCAACTCCGTTGTATTGACCAAAATCCTGAGAGACATAATTTAAATGGGTACAAAATTTTTTGAATTGTAACTCTCCGGCACCCGCATCTAAAATTCTCT
>CAZSJF010000135.1:1902-7579 GCA_964606705.1 uncultured Bacteroidales bacterium | reverse complement strand
TCAGAATTAGAAAAAAAGATACAGATATAGATTATAAATTATTGTACAAAATTTACAGCACAACACTTTATTTAGACGCCATAGTTTTAGGCTTTATTTCATATTGGGTAAGAGGTGATGGATTAACGGGTACATCTTTTTCATTATTTTTTTTCCTGTTGTTTTTTTTATTGGGAATCACAGGGCTTGTATTTTATTTTATTGATAGAATTAAGAAGGAAAAACAAATTTATTAATATTAAAAATAAATAGCCCGTAGGGCTTAAATGACAATAAAAAACAACAAAATAAAATACTGTTGCCCTTAGGGCATAAACAATGTAAAAAAATATACATTATTTTTTAATTCCCTACGGGAAAAACTTATCAGTCAGACGTATGTTTTTATTATCATTATTGCCCTACGGGCAAATGCGTAATGGAATTTTTAAAAATAAATTTTAAACAACCTTTAATCTTATGAAAAAAATATTTTTCTTTTTTTTAACTGTTTTAATGATTGCAGGTTGTAAACAAAAGTCTGACAATTCAATCAGAACAGATGAAAACGGCAAAACGGCTTTTGATTATGTCAATCCATTCATCGGAACTGATGGCGACGGGCATACATATCCCGGCGCTGTTGTGCCTTTCGGAATGGTGCAGTTGAGCCCTGATACAAGGATTGCATATTATAAAGAAAGTTACAAATGGTGTGCAGGTTATCATTACTCCGACAGCACCATACTCGGCTTCAGCCATTCGCACTTCAGCGGCACAGGCCATTCCGACCTCGGTGATGTTTTGATAATGCCGGCAACAGGAAAACTGCAGATAAAGAAAGACAGCAGCTTCTGCTCCGGATATTCGCATAATCAGGAAAAAGCCAGCCCCGGATATTACTCTGTACTGCTCAAAGACTATGATGTAAATGCCGAACTTACTGTGTCAAAACGCGCAGGCTTTCACAGATATACATTCAACAAAGCCGACAGTGTACATATATTGCTAGACCTGCTTCACTGCATATACAACTATGACGGCAAAGTGATATGGTCGCAGATAAGGGTTGAGAATGATACTCTGGTAACAGGATTCCGCCAGACAAGAGGATGGGCTAAAACACGATATGTTTATTTTGCAATAGCATTTTCCAAACCTTTTAAATCATACATGTTTCAGAAAGATGATAAGATAACCTACAGCTATATAACACCTCCGAAGTTTTTTTATAATAATCCCGAAATAACAGGACAGGAACTCAAGGCATATTTTAATTTCAAGGTAGAGGCAAAAGAACAGATATGCCTTAAAGTCGGAATTTCTGCTGTAAGCACTGCAGGTGCACTTAATAACCTGAAAACTGAGATTCCGGACTGGAACTTTGACAAAGTGAAAAAGGATGCCGAGCAGCAATGGAAAAAAGAGCTCAGCAAGATAATCATTGAAGGTAGCGACAAAGAAAAGCAGATTTTTTATACTTCAATGTATCATACAATGCTGGCTCCGGAGCTTTATATGGATGCTGACAGGAAATACAGGGGTCTTGACCAGAATATCTATGAGGCAAAGGATTTTACAAACTACACGATTTTTTCACTATGGGATACATACAGGGCCACACATCCTCTTTTTACCATCATTAATCCTGAAAGAGATGCAGACATGATAAAGTCAATGCTTGCACATTATGAGCAGAATGCATATAAAATGCTCCCGATATGGTCTTATTACAATAATGAGACAAGGTGCATGATAGCATACCATGCTGTGTCTGTCATTTCAGATGCATACCTCAAGGGAATACGCAATTATGATGTTGGAAAAGCTTATGAAGCAATGATTGCAACGGCAACACGCGGCGATTATGACGGGCTGAAATATTATATGGATATGGGTTATGTGCCTATTGACAAGGAAACCGAGGCAGCTTCAAAAACTCTTGAATATGCTTATGATGACTGGTGTATAGCTCAGATGGCAAAAGAACTCGGCAAAGAAAATGATTACAAAGAATTTATCAAAAGAGCCGGTTATTACAAAAATATCTTTGACCCGAAAACAAACTTTATGAGAGCTAAGAAGACTGACGGAACATGGAACACGCCTTTTGATCCTATTTACTCACAATATGAAGCCGATTACACCGAAGGCAATGCGTGGCAATATACATGGTATGTTCCGCAGGATGTTCAGGGGCTTATCAACCTGATGGGCGGTGATGCAAAATTTGTTGAAAAGCTGGATTCTTTATTCATCATTAAAACCACTGATAAAAAATATTGTCTTGTTGAAGATATATCAGGGCTTATAGGGCAGTATGCACACGGCAATGAACCAAGCCAGCATATTGCATATCTTTACAACTGGGCAGGAATGCCGTGGAAAACACAGGAGAGAATACATCAGATAATGAATAACCTGTTTGACAATACTCCTGCCGGAATATGCGGCAATGAAGACTGCGGGCAGATGTCAGCATGGTATATATTCAGCTCTATGGGATTTTATCCTGTTTGCCCGGGAAGCAACACTTATGTTATAGGCAGTCCCGTAATTAAAAAAGCCACAATATATCTTGGCAACGGCAAAGAATTTGTTGTTACCGCCAACAATCTCTCCAAAGAAAATATATACATACAGTCTGCAACGCTGAATGGCAAAGAACTGAAGACAAGTTATTTTGAACATAAAGAGTTAATAAACGGAGGAAGCCTTACATTTAACATGGGTCCAAAGCCAAATAAAAGCTGGGCTTCACAGAAATCGGAAGTGCCGGTGTCAATGAGTAAAAATTAAATTGAAAAATCAATGAAAAAAATAATTTACTTTTTTTTAGTTTTTTTAATAATTACAGGCTTTAAACAAAAATCTGACATTAATTCAATCAGAAAAGATGAAAATGGCAAGACAGCATTTGATTATGTCAATCCTTTTATAGGTACAGGTGATTATGGACACACTTACCCGGGTGCTGTTATGCCTTTCGGCATGGTGCAACTGAGCCCTGATACCAGAATAGCATATTATAAAAAAAGCTATAAATGGTGTGCAGGTTATTATTATCCAGACAGTACCATACTTGGTTTCAGCCACACGCATTTCAGCGGCACAGGGCATTCGGACCTTGGTGATGTTCTGATAATGCCTGTAACAGGAAAACTTCATGAGAAAAACGATAGCAGCAGTTACTGCTCAAGATATTCTCATAATGAAGAAAAAGCTTCTCCCGGATATTATTCTGTATTGCTCAAAGATTATGATGTAAAAGCCGAACTTACAGTATCAGAACGCGCAGGCTTTCACAGATATACATTTAATAAAGCCGACAGCGTACATATATTATTAGACCTGCTCCATTGCATTTACAACTATGACGGCAAGGTGATATGGTCACAGATCAGAGTTGAGAATGACACTCTTGTAACGGGTTTCCGGCAGACAAGAGGCTGGGCTAAAACACGCTATATCTATTTCGCTATAGCATTTTCGAAACCTTTTAAATCATACATGATCAGTAAAGATGATGAAATAACATATGGCCGTATTATACCACCTAGAGTTTTTTATAATACTCCTGAAATAAGCGGGCAAAAACTGAAAGCTTTCTTTAATTTCAAAGTTGAAAAAGGCGAACAGATTTGTCTTAAAGTTGGCATTTCTGCTGTTAGCACAGCAGGTGCCCTTAACAACCTCAAAACAGAAATCCCTGACTGGGATTTTGATAAAGTGAAAACTGAGGCAGAGCAGGCATGGAAGAAAGAACTTAACAGCATAATCATTGAAGGTACTGATGCGGAAAAACAGATTTTCTACACCTCTATGTACCATACAATGTTGGCTCCTATGCTTTATATGGATGCTGACAGGAAATACAGAGGCCTTGACCAGAATATATACGAAGCCAAAGATTTTACAAACTATACTGTTTTTTCCCTATGGGATACCTACAGGGCATTACATCCTTTGTTTGCAATTATCAAACCCGAGAGAGTATGTGATATGATAAAGTCCATGCTTGCACATTATGAACAGAATGCTTATAAGATGCTTCCTATATGGTCTTTTCACGCGAATGAAACGTGGGGTATGAATGCATACCATGCAGTATCGGTCATTGCTGACGCATATCTCAAAGGGTTGCGTGATTATGATGTGGAAAAAGTTTATGAGGCAATGATTACAACAGCAACACGCGGTGATTATGCCGGACTGAAATATTATATGGACATAGGATATGTGCCTATTGACAAAGAACCTCAGGCAACTTCAAAAACCCTTGAATATGCTTATGACGACTGGTGTATAGCACAGATGGCAAAAGGAATGGGCAAAGAAAACGATTACAAAGAATTTATCAAAAGAGCAGGTTATTACAAAAATATCTTTGACCCGGAAACAAACTTTATAAGAGCCAAAAAAACTGACGGCACATGGAATACCCCTTTTGACCCTATTCTTTCACGATCTGATTACACTGAAGGCAATGCATGGCAATATGCATGGTGTGTTCCGTATGATGTACAGGGGCTTATCACCCTGATGGGCGGTGATGCAAAATTTGTTGAAAAACTGGATTCTTTATTTATTATTAAAGCCACTAATGAGAAATATATGTCAGGGCTTATAGGACAATATGAACAAGGTAATGAACCGTGTCAGCATATTGCATACCTTTACAACTGGGTATGCATGCCGTGGAAAACGCAGGAAAAGATACACCAGATAATGAACAATTTTTATAATAACACTCCGGCGGGAATATGCGGAAATGATGACTGCGGGCAGATGTCAGCATGGTATATTTTCAGTTCTATGGGATTTTATCCTGTGTGTCCGGGAAGTAATACTTATGTTATTGGCAGTCCTGAGATCAAAAAAGCTACCATTTATCTCAGCAATGGCAGGGAGTTTGTGGTAACCGCAAATAACTTCTCAAAAGAAAATATCTACATACAGTCAGTTACACTTAATGGAAAAGAGCTTAAAACAAGCTGGTTTGAACATAAAGATATAATGAACGGAGGAAGCCTTACATTTAACATGGGGCCAAAACCAAATAAAAACTGGGCTTCGCAGAAGGATGAAATACCGGTTTCGATGAGTAAGAATTAATAATTGTTGCTGGTTACTTGTTGCTTGTGGGTAGTGAGCAGCGAGTAGTGAGTGTGTGTGACAGAACAAGCAAACAATACCCGCAACCTGAAATTTATTTCAATAAAAATTGTATTTTAGTAAAAATATTCTGACAATAAGAAAATGATAACTAAAGAACAGGCATATAAAAAAATATCAGAACTGGTTGAACGTTTTGAAGAACAGTTTGACTCATATAAAAAGGCTGACTACAACGAAACACTTACCCGCAGGGACTTCATTGACCCGTTTTTCAAAGCGCTGGGGTGGGATATTGACAACGAGGAAGGCTACGCAGAAGCATACAGGGAAGTAATTCACGAAGACAAAATAAAAGTTGGCGGAGCTACCAAAGCCCCCGATTATTCATTTCGCCTGGTTGGCGGAAAAAGGCTGTTTTTTGTTGAAGCAAAAAAACCGAGTGTTACAATTAAAGATGAAATACATCCTGCCTTTCAGGTTCGCAGATATGGATGGAGTGCGAAACTTCCCATTTCTATCATTACCGACTTTGAAGAATTTTCCGTTTACGACTGCCACAAAAAACCAAACACACCCACAC
>CAZSJF010000135.1:0-1892 GCA_964606705.1 uncultured Bacteroidales bacterium | reverse complement strand
AAACCAAACCCGACAGATAAGGCAGGGGTAGCGCGTATAGCATATTTAACCTTTCAGGATTATCTTAAAGAAAAAGAGTTTAATTTTATATGGGAAACTTTCAGCAAAGAGCATGTTTTGAAAGGCAGTTTTGACAAGTTTGTGCAAAGCGACACCTACAAAAAAGGAACTACTACCGTTGACAAAGATTTTTTGCAATCGCTTGACAACTGGCGTACTTATCTTGCCACAAGCATTGCTGTTAACAACAAGCAGCTTGACGAAGACGAAATAAATTTTGCCGTTCAGCAGACCATTGACCGCATCATTTTCCTGCGCATTGCAGAAGACAGAAGCGTTGAGCCTTATGGAAACCTGAAGTATGCTTTGACGCAAGGCGACTATTACAGAAACTTGTTTGAACAATTTCAAAAAGCAGATGAAAAATATAATTCGGGAATTTTTGATTTTAAAAAAGACCGCATCAGCGAGCATCTTAAGATTGAAAACAAAGTAATAAAGACGATACTTAATGAATTGTATTACCCGAGTCCTTATGCGTTTGATGCGATGCCTGTTGAAATTCTGGGAACGGCTTACGAGCAGTTTCTCGGAAAAGTAATACGTATTACTCCTGCACATTTCGCAAAAATTGAGGAAAAACCCGAAGTAAGAAAAGCAGGTGGTGTTTATTACACACCTCAATACATTGTTGAATACATCGTAAAAAACACAGTTGGAAAGCTCGTTGACGGAAAGACACCCAAAGAGATAAGCAAAATAAAAATTGTTGACCCTGCCTGTGGCAGCGGCAGTTTTTTGCTGGGAGCATATCAGTATCTGCTGGATTTCCATAAAAATTATTATTCCAACAACGGCAAGCCATCGAAAGGGAAAAAAGATAACCCGCTTACACCCGAAGGATACTTAACAACAGCAGAGAAGAAAAGAATATTACTTAACAATATTTATGGCGTTGACATTGATGTAAATGCAGTTGAAGTAACCAAGCTGAGTTTGCTTTTGAAATGCATGGAAGGCGAAACATCGGCTTCTATTGCTCATCAGTTATCAATGTTTCACGAAAGAGTTTTGCCTACACTTGATGAGAATATAAAATGTGGTAACAGCCTGGTGGATGAGGATTTTTATGCATTACAATTAGATTTTGCAGAGGAGAAAAAAATAAAACCTTTTAACTGGCAGAAGGCATTTCCTGAAGTGTTTAAAAGGAAAATAGTAAAAAAAGAAGATGAATTAAAAGTCATTGCAGGCAAAGCAAAAGAGCATGCACAAAGAGCAATTGAATATGCTTCGGAGTTAGAAAATAAATTAGCTGCATTGAATGAGCCTGAAGATAATTATAACAAAGGTGGTTTTGATATTGTAATCGGGAATCCGCCTTATGTTCAACTTAACATTTTTGACAAAGGAAGCCAATCATACTTGCTTAATTCTTTCAAAGCAAATGCCGATTTGTATTCGATATTTGTAGAACGAAGTTTAACCCTGCTAAAAGAAAATCATTTACTTGGTTTTATTGTTCCAAGTCTATTCATAAAAGGGGTAAGATATGAAAGCCTCAGAGAAGTTATAAACACAAAATGTACTGTTGCTGAAATTAAAGAATATGGTGACGGAGTGTTTGAAAAAGTTCAAATGCCAACTTGTGTAATTGTTTTAGAAAAAGGCAAGCCCAAAAAGGAACAGGATTTTTTTATAAATAAAAATATTGATTTATTTAAAAAAATTAAAACCATAAAACTTGAAGAAATATCTCAAATTCGAAGAGGTTTAGAAATAGGAAAAGACAAATTGCAAGACAGTGGGAGTATCGAATGTATTACTGGTGGTAATTTAGATAGATATATTTTAAAAGGCAAAAAATACATAACAATAGACATTTTGAAATT
>CAZSJF010000134.1:0-7590 GCA_964606705.1 uncultured Bacteroidales bacterium | reverse complement strand
TGTGTTGGGTGTGTTTGGGGTGGTGTGGAAAAAATGCCCGTGGGATAAAAAACAAACAACGGAGAGTATACGCCATCTGACAATAGAAGAGGTTTATGAATTGTCCGATGCCATCCTGAAAAATAATGCGGAAGATGTAAAGAAAGAACTTGGTGATTTAATGCTTCATATAGTCTTTTACTCGCAGATAGCTTCTGAAACCGGCAAATTTGATATAGCAGACGTGATTGAAAATCTTTGTGAAAAGCTTATACAGAGGCATCCTCATATATACGGCGATGTTAAAGTGAGAAATGCCGAAGATGTTAAAGATAACTGGGAAAAGATAAAACAAAAGGACGGCAGGAAGTCTGCTTTGTCAGGTGTGCCGGAATCTCTGCCTGCCCTGCTGAAAGCATACAGGATTCAGGATAAGGCAAAGGGCGTGGGTTTCGACTGGGAAAAACCGGAACAGGTGTGGGAAAAAGTCCAGGAAGAAATAGATGAATTTAAAAAAGAAGTGGATAATAATTCCGGTAAGAAAAGAATGGAAGATGAATTAGGCGATGTGTTCTTTGCTTTGATCAACTATGCACGTTTTATTGGCGTTAACCCCGAAGATGCACTTGAAAAAACCAACAGGAAATTCATAAAAAGATTTCAATACCTTGAAGAAAGCGTTAAAAAACAAGGAAAGAAACTGAGCAATATGTCGCTTGATGAAATGGATGTGTTCTGGAATAAAGCTAAGGAAAAGGAATGATAGAATTGGTGTGTGACATAGTTGGCACCTACAAGTATCTTTATTTCTCTAAATGGTCAAGTCGTAGTAGCCGCCGGTAACAGCAGCACAAAGTTATAGTACGTTATTTTTATCATATTTTAAATTTAACAACAATTGAGGAAACCAATAAGCAGTATTCGCTTTTGTGCCGATACCAGGAATAAAATTTTCATACCCATACAATTCTTTATATTTACTAGAAGGGAAACCAATTTCCAATCCGATGTCACATGATATTTTTTTATAAATTATAAAGGAAAATCCACCAAATCCTGTCACCCCAAATATGTACAAATTATGTGTCATTTGTCTATATGGGTTTGCTGAATTTATAGGAAATCCAATGTTCCAATATATATTAGAAAGAGCCTTTTCATATATAAAAGAATTTGCAATATAAGAACCAACAAAAAAATAATATTTTGTATTGAAGTTTTTTCTTGTATTTGCTTTTATTCCTAATTTTAAATATGGCCCTGATTGTTTTTCTAATAAATAACCATCATTACCACCTTTGCACATTCCTGTCAGCCACCTGCTCAAGTCATTTGATCCATTATAGTTAAAACCATATCCGGTGTTGACTGTAAAGTCAAGATAAGGTTTGTATTTATAGTCATATATTATATCAAATGTCAATGGAGGTATTTTTAAAAGGTTAGTACCAATGGAAAATGAAAAGTCTTTCGTGTTTTGAGCATCAATATGTAAGTTTATAAAAAGAAAGCAAAGAAATAATATTTTTTTAATTAATGTCATTCGCAACATTTTAAACAATTCGCCATAACTACTTATTTATAACCGTACTTTTTTACGATATATATTCAAATATAAAAATTGTTTTGTCCATTAATTTGATAACACTTCAGCAACTCTAAACCCCGAACTCCCAACTCCCAACTCCCAACTCCCAACTACCAACTACCTCAGCTCATTCACCGCCATCCACGCCATAAGCCCCATTCCTGTTTCAAGGCATTTTTCATCAGCATCAAAAGTTGGTGTGTGAAGGTTGGAAACAATGCCTTTTGCTTCGTTTTTAATGCCAAGCCTGTAGAGGCATCCGGGTATTTTCTGTGCAAAGTATGCAAAGTCTTCGGCTGTCATCCTTAGATCTAAGTTTACAACATTTTCTTTGCCGAGATATTCAACAGCATATTTAAAGGCTTTTTTAGTCAGGTTCTTATCGTTTACCAGGAACGGATACCCTCTGTTTATAATAACTTCGCAGTTGCCCTTCATGGTTTTAGCTATTGATTTGGCGGTTTCCGTGATCTTTTTATGTGCGGCTTCTCTCCATTCCTCATTGTATGTCCTGAAAGTTCCTTCTATGAATACATCATCAGGTATTATGTTGTTTTTTCCGTTGGCAACTACTTTACCGAAAGCTATGACTGTAGGAATCTTCTTTTTATTTTCTTTCTCTATGGCCTTATGAAGTTCAAGGATGATCGTTGATGCAATAGGTATCGGGTTGATGTTGAGTTCCGGAGTGGCGGCATGGCCTCCTTTCCCTTTGACAATTATAAATATCTCATCTGTTGAAGCCATGTATTTGTCGCTTTTCATCCCTATTTTTCCTGCTTCAATGGAGGGTAATACATGTTGTGCTAATATGCTTTGCGGTGCAGGGTCTTTCAGCACGCCTTCCTTTATCATCATTATTGCACCTCCGGGGTATCTTTCTTCCGAAGGCTGGAATATAAGTTTAACTGTACCTTCAAATTGGTTAGCCAGTTCTTTAAGTATTTTTGCAGTGCCGAGCAGGGATGCAACATGAATATCATGTCCGCATGCATGCATCACTCCTTCTTTACGGGATTTATATTCCACATCATTTTTTTCAGTGATTGGCAGGGCGTCCATATCTGCGCGGAGGGCTACAACTTTTTTTGAAGGATTTTTTCCTTCAATTATTGCAACGATACCGGTTTTTGCTATGCCTCTTTTGAAAGGGATCTTGTATTCTTTGAGTTTAGAAGCGATGAATTCCGAGGTGTAGTATTCTTCCAGTGATAATTCAGGATTTGCATGCAGATGCCTTCTTACAGATACTATCTCTTTATGGTATTTTAAAGACAGGTTCCTTATTGTAGTTATTAATTCCATTCGTATACAGATTTATTTTCCGAAAATCATTTTTACAGCAACAGCAAGCATTACACAGCCAAAAATTTTCTTTAATGCAGCCTGCGGAATGCTGATAGCTATTTTTGAGCCAAAATATGCCCCTATTACAAAAATGACGGCTATAACAGCCGCATATTTTATATTGACATATCCGTTTTTCATATAGTTTATCACTGCCAATATTCCTACCGGCAGGAGCAATATAGCGAGGCTGGTTCCCTGAGCCTGCGCCTGTGAGAATCCAAGCATGAATACAAGTGCGGGGACAATGATAATTCCACCTCCCAGCCCTACAAGACCGCTTACTATGCCTGCCACAAATCCTATAATGATTAAAATTATCAAAGTTGTAATATCCATATCAATTGTTTTTTAAAAATCCAGGCTTAAAGATAAGTAAAATATCGGTGGCTGAACAACACCATTTTCTACACCCCATGCCCAGTCGGCTCTGAGGAAGTACCCGAAGATCCTGCTTCTCAGCCCTAAACCGTAACCGCATACAATAGGTTCTTTCTGGTTTTTGATAATTACTGTGATAGGATTTCCCGGAAATACTTGTGTATATAAAGAGTTATCTTCCGAATATGGGTTCAACCCTGTCCATGCGGTGCCTATGTCTGTGAAACCTATTACCTGGAAGTTGTAGAAAAAGTCGGATTTAAGGGGTTTGTTGGAGAGGTATCTGAAGAGAGGCAGCCTCAATTCGCTGTTTATAAGTGCAAAATTATTTCCATTACGGATGTTTTGATGGAACCCGCGCATATTTGTAGCGAGAGTCTGATAAACGAAATTCTGTGTCTGGTCAACCCTTATGGATGTGTTGAATTTGGGGAACAACCATGTGTCAACGCCTCCCATATAATAAATGAGTTTACTTTTTCCAAAAGAAGTGCTTACTGCAAAACGGTTTGCCCATATGAATGTTTTATGTATTTTCTGGTAATTCCTGAAGTCGAAACCAAGGACCGTCAGATCGTTGTTTTGTTCACTGACATTACGGAAATATTCAGCAAAGAATTTATACCTTGTTCCGTAATACAGGCTTAATCCTTTAGTTCGGGTATTATCAAAGGTGTATTCTGCCTTAAATCCTGCCCATATAGTTTTTATGTCAGGTCTTCGCAGGCTTATATCATCTATGGATAAATAAGTCGCTTTATCCTGTTTTACATAGACAGTTCCTTTTACGCTTGAAACCTGACTGAAAGGCCATTTTACTGAATAATATAAAGACTTCGTATTATGATTGATAATTGAGTATTCATTGGCATCTGTGATTACCTGCCGGTGAAAAACAACCTGCTTGTCAAGGCGCTTTTTCAGGTTGTCATAGCTCAGGTAATATTCATTGTCTTTTAAATTGGCTGAAAGGTTGACTCCTCCGGTGAGCCTGTAGTTTTCAAGGAGGTCGGTAATTCCTATTTTTAGTAAGAGGTTAATCCCGGGATTAATGAATATAGGGCTTTTCCCGCCCATGAAAGGCTGGTATGAGGTATTGAAATAATTGAAATCTATCTGGTTTGTCAGCTGATTGATTGAATATTCTACATCGGCATTTTGTTGTTTAGGCAGTATAAAAGGATTTTTTATTACCGACGTGTCATGATGTATAGTGTCTTTGGCAGCAATTATGATTATTCTCGGCTGATTATTGAATACATAGTTATTGATATCGATCTTGTCCGTTTTATTTTTTTCATCTGCAGGAGTTTCTTCAATGAAAACAGGTGTGATTTTTTTTCTTTTTATAATGGTTGAGGTATCAGGTGTTGCATTATCAGGTTTTTCTTTCAGAGTATCATTGACAGGCTTGGTGTTGATGATAAAATTGTTATTCAGCACCAGAGGTTTGGTATTAACGGAATCCATGCTGTAGAAGTATGTTTTGTAAAGCCCGTTGTGAAACAATACTTCGGAATATTTGCCTGCCTTTTTATTTACATCATATTCAATAATATTCCGTGAATAATTGGTAACAGGATAATTTGTGTTGAAATATCTGTAATGTGTTGAAGTGTCGATATGGCTTATCACACTGTCGAAGCGGCTTAAATACCGGTTATAAATCCCGTTCTGGTTGGAAATATAACTTATATGCAGGTTGTTGTATTCTTCAGGCCGCATTTCATTTGCGGACGGAGTGTTTGTAATATTTTTCAGTACAGGATTTTTTTTGCTGTATTCGTAAAGGTATATATCGTAGTTTTCAGGCAGTATATCATAATAGTCGTTGTTGCCTTTGTTATAAAAAATGATCGTATCATTGGGCCTGTCTGAACTAAAGACTATATCGTTTGAATTATGAATGAATCTTGGGTTAAGGTCATCGTATATGTCTTTCGTTATTTGTTCGTATGAGTGAGCGGCTATGTTATAAACAAAAATATCGGTTTGCCCGTTTTGCACGGCTGAAACAATAAAAGATCTTCCGTCGTCGGAATAAGAAAAGTCAAGTATTTTTTCAAAGTTAAATATAGGCATAGATGTAAGTTCTTCGGTTTCGGTGTTGTAGTAATATAGAAAGGTTTTTCCTTTTGCCTCAACGATTATTGACAGAAGTTTGCCTGACGGATGCCATGCCAGCAACGGATAAGAATAGTCTGCTTTTTCATCCAGCTTGTGCCCGGATTTCATTATGCGTTTATATTCGTTTGTTTCGTAATTATAGAGCCACACCTTGTATTTTCCCAATTCGTTTGTAGAAAAAGCTATCAGAGAGGTATCGGGATTGATTTTTACGGAGTTGTATACTTTATTGTGCTTTGTTTTTTTAAGTATCGGATGTTTGCCGGGATAGTCTAACCCTTTGCTGGGAGGATAGTATTTTGAATCATAGTAATCAAACCACTCTCTTGCAAGGGTCTTGAAAGATATGCCCAGGCTGAAGAGGAAACTTGTTTCTATGTTCCTGCTTATCCTTGTTAAATTAATGATTTCGTTTATTTTGGATTTGCCGTATTTTTCCTCTACATATTTCCATATGGAATGGCCTGCATAAACCGCATCTTCTCCTTCAAGCTGATTGAATTTTTCATAACTGAAAGAAAGGATGCCGTCTCTTACATAATTGTCAATCTCACTGTTCCATTCAACAGAAAAATAAGAAACGAGGCCTTTTATATACCAGTCTGGCAGGGAGAGAAGAGTGGAGTTTTTAACCATTGCGGTTAATTGCCTTCCGAAAATGATCTGGTTTAAAATAATATTGGTAATACCGCAGGAGATCTGTTGTTCAAAGTTCTGGTGGTTGCCGTCAAAGTATAGTATAACTTTTGATCCGACAATGTATGTGATTCCGCCTATATTATATTGGTCTTCACTCAGCAAACCTATGTTGCTTTCTTTCAGGTCGGACAACTTGTTATATATCACAAACTGAATTTTACAATCAAGGCTGTAATCAAGTTTTTTTTCAAGTTCTTTGATCCTTTTTTCTGCATATTTTGCTGTGTATACAGCCAGGTCCTGCCCGCCAAGATAAAAATAGGTGTCAAATTTGTTGAAACTGTAAAAAGACCAGAAAAGGTCTTTTGTCTGTATCCTGTTTTTACCGAAATTAAGTTGTAAACCGTTATAGAATTGCGCAGAAATATTAAATGATATGACTGTAAAAAATACACATAATAATATGCTTTTAATATGTAGATTGACTTTTAACACGGATTTCATTAATGAATAACAATGCTAAGTTAATAAATATTTTTATTTTTATCCGAATAATAACGGTATAAATAAGAATTTGGTGTTAATTTTGTTTCGGAATATGTTATGAAAAAACTGATATTTTTTTTGATATTTTTATTTGTATCTGTTGTTTTGTTTTCGCAAACCTTTCAGATATGTTTGCTGAAATATGGCGGTGGCGGCGACTGGTATGCCAATCCTACATCTCTGCCCAACCTGGCGGAGTTCTGCAATAAGAACCTTAATACTTCAATAAATAAGGAAATAGCAACGGTGGAAGTTGGCAGTTCGGATATTTATAATTACCCGTTTATTCATATGACAGGGCATGGGAATGTTGTTTTTTCCGACCAGGAAGCCAAAAATCTGAGGGATTATCTGATAGCCGGCGGATTTCTGCATATTGATGATAATTACGGCCTAAATCAGTTTATAAGACCGCAGATGAAAAAGGTGTTCCCGGAACTGGATTTTGTTGAACTGCCCTTTGATCACCCTATATATCATCAGAAATATGATTTTAATAATGGATTGCCCAAAATACATGAGCATGATAATAAGCCTCCCCAGGGCTTTGGCCTGATATATGAGGGCAGGCTTGTATGTTTTTATTCCTATGAATGTGATCTGGGTGATGGGTGGGAAGATTACGAGGTCCATAAGGATTCTGATGAAACACATCAGAAAGCACTTAAGATGGGTGCGAATATTATACAATATGTGTTTAACCAATAAAAAAAGCCTTATTGATTTCTCAACAAGGCTTTCCTTTACGTGTTTTTATTTTTACTGAACAATCATTTTCTTTGTCAGTTTGTAATCATTAACAACAAAAGTATAATAGTACATGCCTTTTGCATAATTACCGGCATCTATTGTTACTTTATGTTTGCCTGCAGGCTTGCTGCCTTCACTGAGGGCATAAACCAGATTACCTGTAATATCATGTATTTCAATATTTACATTTGATGTATTAGATAACTCGTAATAAATATCAGTCAAACCATTAA
>CAZSJF010000133.1:2458-7598 GCA_964606705.1 uncultured Bacteroidales bacterium | reverse complement strand
CAATTTCCGATTCTTTCAGTTCCTTTGCTGAAAAAACAAAAGACGGAATATTGCCCTGTTTTGCCCTTTCAAGAACATACGCATTCTTATTATCAGATAAAATAAGAGCAACTTTGATATCTTTATTATTACTGAAATGCTCTGTTATTTTCTGAGCATTACTGCCATTTCCTGAAGCAAAAACCGCAATATTTCCCATTTTTAAAATTTATAGAAACTGCTAATATATTACAAATATTAACTAAAAAATGATAAAATGTTAAAAACTTTAAATGGGTTTATGTATTTGGTTGTCAATTAATTAACTTAATTTTGTTGAAAACATGACAAAAATATTTGGTTTTGTTTGATTTATTTTTTTTTCTTTGCAATCTTGTTTAACTAAAAAAGAAAAATTATGTCAGACATTACAACCAGAGTGAAATCTATTATCGTTGACAAGTTAGGTGTTGACGAAAAAGAAGTTACATCCGAAGCAAGCTTCACAAATGATTTGGGAGCAGATTCTCTTGACACAGTGGAATTGATTATGGAATTTGAAAAAGAATTTAATATTGCCATCCCTGATGATCAGGCAGAAAAAATTTCTACTGTAGGAGATGCAATAAAATACATTGAAAACAATCAGAAATAGATTCCTTTAAATTATTAAATTAATTTAAATGAGATTCGAAAGACGAGTTGTTGTTACAGGGCTGGGTGCCTTGACTCCGTTAGGTAATAATATTAATGATTTTTGGAATAATTTAGTTAATGGCGTCAGCGGGTGTGAAAAAATTACTCATTTTGACACATCCAAGTTCAAGACACAGATAGCTTGTGAAGTCAAAAATTACAATCCTGAGAATTATTTTGATCGTAAAGAAGCAAGAAAATATGATCCATATTCTCAATACGGATTGATTTGTGCTGATGAGGCAATAAAAGATTCAGGGTTGAACCTGGATGCGGAAAATAAAGAAAGGATTGGTGTAATATGGGGCTCCGGTATCGGAGGGCTTCTCACATTCTATGAAGAAGTTGCCGCCTTTGCAAAAGGAGATGGTACTCCCAGATTCAGTCCTTTCTTTATCCCGAAAATGATTGCCGATATTGCGGCAGGCCATATTTCCATAAAATACGGATTTATGGGGCCTAACTTTACAACAACATCTGCATGTGCTTCTTCAGCAAATGCTTTGGTTGATGCTTTTACTTATATCCGTTTGGGAAAAGCTGATATTTTTGTCACAGGAGGCTCTGAAGCAGCGGTTAACCAGACAGGTGTGGGCGGATTTAATGCCATGCATGCTCTTTCCACCAGAAATGAAGACCCTAAGACAGCGTCAAGGCCTTTTGATAAGGACAGGGACGGCTTTGTTATCGGAGAAGGCGGCGGAGCATTGATAATTGAAGAATTACAACACGCCCTTAAAAGAGGTGCCAAGATATATGCAGAAGTTGCAGGCGGGGGCTTGTCTGCTGATGCCTATCATATGACATCTCCACATCCTGAAGGACTGGGAGCTAAACTTGTTATGAAGTATGCACTGGAAGATGCGGATTTAAAACTTGAAGATATTGACCATATCAATACCCATGGTACATCAACACCTCTGGGAGATATTTCAGAGTCAAAAGCTATTGTAGACTTGTTTGGTGAACAAGCTTATAAGATAAATATTAATTCAACAAAATCAATGACGGGTCACCTTTTAGGTGCAGCAGGAGCTGTAGAAGCCATTTCAACAATATTGGCAATTAAAAATGATATTGTTCCTCCTACGATAAATCATTTTACAGACGACCCGGAAATAGACAATAAGCTGAATTTCACTTTCAATAAGGCTCAGCAGCGTACTGTCAATGTAGCCCTGACGAATACTTTCGGATTCGGAGGACATAATGCCTGTATCGCATTTAAAAAATTCATACAATAATCGCCTTGAACATATTCAAACATTTTTTTTCTTCCGACAAAAAAATATCATACGCAATAAAGAATATTTTTGGATTTTATCCGGGGAATGTGTTTTTATATAAACAGGCTTTACTACATAAATCAGCAGTTACTGACGTTAAGAAAAATGAATATAACAACAATGAGCGGCTGGAATACCTCGGGGATGCAATTTTAAGTTCAATAATTTCCGATTATCTTTTTAAAAAGTTTCCGTATAAAAATGAAGGGTTTTTGACCGAGATGAGATCCAAAATAGTTAACCGTTCACATTTAAACAAACTGGCACAGGACCTGAAGATAAATTCTATCATCATATCGGACAAACATCTGAATATAAATAATCCGCATAATTCAGTAGGCGGTAATGCTTTTGAATCATTGATAGGAGCCATATATATTGATAAGGGGTATGATTTTACGTACAGGATTATGATAAACAAAATATTAAAACATCATGTCAATATAGAAGAACTGGATATGGTATATGTAAATTATAAAAGTAAATTGATTGAATGGTGCCAGAAAGAAAAAAAGAGCATAGAGTTTAAAATAAAAAATCCGGACATAACAGGGCACGATAAAAAATATATAGCTGAGGTATATATTAACAATAGTTACTTCGGCAGGGGATATGGCTTTTCAATAAAAAATGCCGAGCAAAATGCTTCGGAAGAAGCATATAAAAAAATAAATCCTGTTAATTTGTAATTTAATTTTTGTATTTTCAATCCGGCAAAACTGAAGTTATGGCAAAAAAATTACAGCTGATAGAAGAAACTGATTATAAATCAGAATATGAAGCTGTTGGTATTTGCAGCCATTTGAAAGATTACAGGCTTTCATGGTACCTTAATGACAGGTTAAGACTCGATTTAAAGAAAATGAAAGACCTTGATTTTGATTCGAACAAAAAATCAGAGTCTGTAAAATTTTCAATATACTATTATGATGATAAAGACAACCGTACTGTATTTTATTTTATTTCAAACCGCAGTACAGGCGGCGTTTTGATACCTGAACAAAAATTCATTGACTATTTCCTGCTGATAAAAAAAACCGGTAAAAAGCAGTTGGCACAATCAATATTGAAAAATATAAAAGATATTCCCAATGTATTGACCGTTTATAATATTGATCTGTCTCTGATAAGGAATGTGAATGATATATTACTTGACCTCGAAATGCGGATGCTGGAAATCATAGCATGAAAACAATTAATACTTATTGAAAGATTACTGGTATAAATTTACTGTAACTGTTGCTCCGGATTCTATAAGAAATGATTTTTCAACTGAATATTGAGATTTTGTGGAATATTTTGAACGAAAGACAATTTTATAATAGCCCGGTTGTAAGAACAGGGTTTCAAGAGAATTGTTCTCATCTAAATTATATATCCATTCCATCTTGCTGTCTTTAACAACATATAAACTGCCGTATCCCTGTGTTGATTTATTAATCACCGCTATTCCTGATAAAGGTATTTCTATTGTTGTTGTCTTGCTTTGAGAAATATCCACATCATTTATATAAAGCCGCGGAAGGCTCAGAACTTCTATATTATATTTCCCTACTATGTATTTTTCAAGTTCATTAAAGTTCTGTACATTGAGGGTTTTTGTATCACCGCTCTTGCGCACGATACATTGCAGATTCTTTATGTTCTTCGCTTTTTCGTCTATTTTCAGTTTAAGATAACCCTGCGGGGCATCTAATGGAATAATTGTATGTTTTCCCGGTGTAAGCCTGACACTGTCAATACTGACAGGCGGTATGGTATGTGCAACAACATTATACACAGGCAGGGGGTCAATGGTCAATGTATCGGGAACGCCTTTGTTATTCATGGTATGAATAAAGTTATATTTTGCAACCCCTGAGTAATTATCATAAAAAGTTACATTGACATTGGTCTCCGTTGGATTACCGTATATATCCAGCAGGTTGACCTGTGCAGTTGTGGAATTCAGAGCCTGTGATATAGCCACATTTAAAGCAATCCTGAATTCTTTTTCATTCGAAGCGTCAAAATAGGTTCCTACACAATCAAACTTGTTTTTCATGTTTTTTCCTATGCCGATGATAAATGGTTTCAGGATAATGCCTTTTTTCTGAAGAGATTGTGAAACGGCACACGGGTCGCCACTGCACTCTTCAAGCCCGTCAGTAATAAGGATAATGATGTTCCTGCAGTTTTCACAGTAAGTGAAATCATTTTCAGCAGCGGCAAGCGACATGGCAATAGGAGTTGTTCCCTTGGGGCTTGTTATCTTAAGTTTATGCTTTATCTTGTTTGCATTATCGGGTCCAAAAGGCACTTCCAGCCTGGTGTCATCACAATCCTGCGGGGGGTAATTTTTTTGATGGCCACACATTCTTAATGCAAGCTGTAGATTAGGAATGCCGTTGAGGCTGTCAATCAGGTCTGATAACAGGTCGCGTGCAATATTGATTTTCATATCGTTTTGCCACATTGCAGTCATACTCTGGGAAGCATCAAATACGAACAGGATTCGTGTGACAGGCTGAGGTTTCTCCTTTTCTTTAATAGTTTGTGCAAAAGATGATGACTGGCAAACAAATAAAATAAATGCGATTATTTTTATATAACGGATTTTCATTGTCATCGGTTGTATTATTTTTTAACAAAAATAACTCTTTTATTAAAATATTCAATTTCTGTGCCATTTAATTATAATCCACAGGATTATTTTACCTTTGTAAAAAAATATCAATATTAAATTTATAATATGTCATTGAATTGCGGAATAGTAGGGTTAACAAATGTGGGAAAAACTACACTTTTTAACTGCATATCAAATACAAAAGCACAGGCAACGAGTTTTGCTTTCAGTACAGATAAATCCAATATAGGATTGATTAATGTTCCTGACAACAGGCTGACTGAGCTTGAAAAACTTGTCCCGACAGAAAAAGTGGTTTATACAACAGTTGAAATTGTTGATATTCCGGGGCTGACAAAAGGTGCAAGCAAAGGGGAAGGCATAGGGAACAAATTTCTCGGTGATCTCAGAAATACAGATGCAATAATTCATGTATTAAGATGCTTTGATGATGATAACCTACCCCACATAGAAGGTTCTGTTGACCCGGTTAGAGATAAAGAACTGCTGGATTTTGACTGCAGTTCAAAGATTATGAATCCATAGAAACAAAAACACCAAACACACCCAACAC
>CAZSJF010000133.1:0-2448 GCA_964606705.1 uncultured Bacteroidales bacterium | reverse complement strand
TGTGTTGGGTGTGTTTGGGTTGTTTTGTTCTCTATGGATTCATAATCTTTGAACTGCAGATCAAAGATTATGAATCCATAGAGAAAAAAATATCAAAACTTGAAAAGCTTGTCAAAGCAGGTGATAAAAAAGCAACGAAAGGCATTGAAGTTCTTAATATATATAAAAAACACATTGAGTCAGCAAAACCTGTAATAACAGCTCCTGTTGAAGGTGAAGATAAAAAACATATTGAAGACATTTGCCTGTTGACAGCAAAACCCGTACTATATGTATGTAATGTTGATGATAAATCAGCATTGACAGGCAACAAATATGTGGAAGATTTCAGGAAATCCATGCAGGGTGAAAAGAGTGAAATACTTGTAATTGCTGCCAAAATGGAAGCCGAGATCGCAGAACTTGATAATATCAGCGACAGAATGGAATTTCTGAAAGAAGTCGGAATAGATGAGCCTGGTGTAAATAAATTAATCAGAACCTCATACAACCTGCTGAACCTGAAAACATTTTTCACAGTTGGGGGCAAAGAAAACAGGGCCTGGACAATAAAAGACGGCATGAATGCCCAGCAGGCAGCAGGGGTGATACACAGCGACCTGGAAAAGGGTTTTATCCGTGCAGAAGTTATAAAATATAAGGATTTTATTGAATTAGGTTCAGAGCAGGAATGTAAAAAAGCAGGAAAATTATATCTTGAAGGCAAAAACTATATTGTTCAAGATGGCGATATATTGCATATCAGGTTCAATGTGTAGGTTTGAAAAAATGATAAATTTGATAAAATAAAATATTTAGGTATTTAAATACTTAAATCCAATTTATTTTATATATTTGCAGCAGATAATTAAAATATAAGGAGAATAAAAGATGCTAAATAAAAAAGTAGAAGAAGCAATGAATAAGCAGATCAATGCAGAACTGTGGTCTGCATATCTTTATCTGTCAATGGCAGCATATTTTGAAAATAAAAATCTGCCTGGTTTTGCAAACTGGATGAGGGTACAAGCACAGGAGGAAACAACCCATGCCATGAAGTTTTTTAACTATATATGTGGAAGGGGAGGCAGGGTTAAGCTGATGGCAGTGGCTGAAGTGCCTGTGGAATGGAAGAGTGTTGTTGACGTGTTTGAAGAAACCCTTTCTCATGAGCAGAAAGTGACATCAATGATTAATAATCTTGTTAATGTTGCAATGGAAGAAAAAGACCATGCTTCTGTTAACGAGCTTCAGTGGTTTGTGGCAGAGCAGGTAGAGGAAGAAGCAAATGCAACAGCGATACTTGAACAGCTTAAAATGTTTGAGGGCAAAGGCAACAGTCTGTTTCTCCTTGACAGGGAGTTAAAACTGAGAGTTTTTGTTGACCCTACTGCAACGCCCCGGCAGCCATAAAACATTCAATCTTACGAATTTTATAAATCTTTCAATCATATGTCTAAGTTAGTTCATATTTCCGAAGCTGCTTCCCTGGCGATGCACAGCATGGTTCTGATAGCACAGTCTGGCGGCAGTATTAATGCAAATCAGATTGCCAGACTAACAGGTGCTTCCAGAAATCACCTTGCTAAAGTTCTGCAGAGGCTTGTAAAACAGGATATGCTGAAATCCGGCAGGGGGCCCAGTGGTGGCTTTATCCTTAAGAAAAAACCGAAAGACATTACTCTCCTTGAAATATATGAGATGTTTGATGGTGTCCTGGAAAAGACCGACTGCCCGCAGAACCACAACATCTGCCCTTTTGAGGAATGCCTTGTGGGTGACCTTGTGAATAAAGTTACTGATGATTTTAAAAAATATTTCAACAGTAAGACATTGAAGGATTTTTTGTGATATGCTGAAAATATAAAATGTTTTATTTTATTCCGTGATGAAAGCAATAATAATACTTGCTGTATTTATTTTTCTGACCGATTTCCTGACAGTTGCAGGTGCTAAGTTTTTTCTGCGTAAAAATATATTTGAGAGATTCAGGAGGATTTACTGGCTGCTGACAGCTTTTTTCATAATATTTTCAACGCTTTTTATTTTGATAAACGGAAATCCTGAACTTGACCCTGTCAGATTCAGAAATTATTTTTACCTGTTCGGCTTGTTTACCCTGTTTTATATCCCTAAACTTGTTTTTACTCTATTTTTTATAACAGATAAAATTATAAAACTGCCTGTTTATGTTTTTTTCTTTAAATCTGAAAATGAAACTATCAGAAAAATAAAGGATATAAAAATACTCATTTATACAGGCCTATGTTCCTGTTTTATTGTATTCTTTTTGTTGCTGTACGGGATTTTATTCTGGAAAACTGATTTTAAGGTTAATGAAACTGAACTTGCTTTCAGTAATTTGCCGGAAGAATTTGACGGATTTAAGATAGTGCAGTTCTCAGATACACATCTCGGGAGTTTTTCAGATGAAAGAGCAGTTGAAAAAGGCATAGATTTGATAAAAAA
>CAZSJF010000132.1:0-7599 GCA_964606705.1 uncultured Bacteroidales bacterium | reverse complement strand
TGTGTTGGGTGTGTTTGGTTTTGTTTGTTCATTGTTTTTTCACCTGCAATTCCTTGGCTTTATTTAAGCATTCCTCTGCCTTTGCCATTTGTCCCATGGTTTTATATGTACTGGCCAGATTATTATAAACTCCTGCATTATCAGGTTTAATCTCCAGCGCTTTTGAAAAAAACTTTACGGAATTCTCATAATCTTTTTTCACCCCATATACTATGCCGAGATTTTCAAGAGTTGAAGCATCTTTTGGATCAATACTGTACGCTTTCAGAAGGATTTCAAGAGATTTGTCAAGACTACCAGGAATATTGTTTAATATTCTTCCGTATATTTCAGCAAGCTTGTTATATGCCGGAATAAAATCAGATTTTGATATAATAACATTGTTAAGGATAGTTATGCTGGTATCAACTCTGTTAACCTTTGTATAGACCTCGGCAAGCCTGCAGTGATAGTCAAAATACTGTGGTTTGTTCTTTATCAGGATTTTGTATGTATTTATTGATTCATTATAATGTCCGGTCTTACTGGCATTTTCAGCTGTAGCCAGGAGGTTGGTCATGGCATCTTTGTATCCCGGGCTCATTTTAAGGCATTTTTCGTAATAATAAGCGGCGAAACTGTAATTCTCAAGTTCAAGGTATGCATTGCCTAATAGTATCAGTCCTGCAAGGTAAGTGGGATGCAGTTCCGAACCTTTCAGCAGGTATGTGACAGCCTGATTCAGTAACCGGTTTTTTTCATCCTTGTCTTTTTCTTTCTGAGCTTTTTCTATAAGCATTCCCCCTGCAGACACATTGCATTTTGCACTGTTCAACGACGTTTTTACATCTGTTGTGAATAAGGTAAAATCATCCTTCCATGTAGGATTTCTGCTGATGGTCTTTACAGAATATGCTCCCAGTATTATAAACAGGATTGTGACAGCGGTTGTCCTGTATGTCTCGGGTTTTTTTATGTAATCTCTTAATTTAATGATCAGAAAATGAGCAACAATAATACAGAACCCAAGCAATGAGATAAACATGAAACGTTCATTCATGAATGCCCCTATGTTGAACACTAAGTTCGACTGTATTGAAAAAGTGATAAGAAAAAACAGTATGCCGTAAGCAATAATATCTTTTTTCCATATGATTTTTATTGCATAAGCAGCCATTGCAGCATAGATAATAGCAGGCAGTATCGCCTTTATGTCAAACAATTCTATTAAAGGGATCTGTTTCGGATAATAGTCGTGTGTCAGCGGATGAGGGATAAATAATAATTTCAGGTATTTACCCCATGTGTATAAAATGGTGGCATATTTTTCGTTGGCAGTTGCATTTACAAAGGGATTGTTGAGGAGTTCCTTCTCAACGACATTATTGTTAAACAGAAAACCTAATGCGGCATACCTTATTATGAAATAAATAGCAGTTGCAATAAATACAGGCATGCATATTGTGGCGTATTTCGCAAGGTTGGGAGTGTTTTTTTTGAAATAATCATTTAATTTCTCACTGTAAAAGAAAAATATTGTCAGGGGTATAATTCCCAGGAATGTTATTGCATTTTCTTTTGAAAGTATTGCAAACAGAAACGAAATGAAAATGAGGGCAAAATTCATGTAACTTCTGTTCTTCATGAATTTAATAGTAAAATATAAGGAAGCGAAAGAACCTAAAAGGCTCATAATCTCATCGCGGCCTTTTATGTTTGCAACAACTTCTGTATGCAAAGGATGGGCAATAAATAAAGCCATTATGACAAAAGGAAAAGATAAGTACCACGATTTTTCCTGATAATTTTTAAATAGTTCTTTAAGAACAAGAAATACAAAAATACATGTAAAGGCATACAGTATTACATTTACAAGATGCCCTATGAAAGGATCTAGACCAAAAAGTGCATATTCAATTGCAAAAGTAACATGAGATAAAGGCCTGTAACGCCCGCCGGGGAGCAGGTTTTTGTTTTCCCCGAAAAGCCCCACAAAGGCATCTTTTGTCATAATGCTTTTAATACCGCTGAATCCTTCTTTTGTAAACTTATTGCCTGTTATCATGAGCGTGTCGTCAAGGGCATATTTGTGTGTGAGCGTGTTGGCATAAAGCAGTATTGCAAGTAAAAACAGGAAAATGATCTGGATCTGAGTATTTGTGAGTTTTTTCCTGATATCAGGTTCCTGCTGAACTTCTCTGGTATTAGTTGCAACTGTCTGTTTTTTATAATTCTTCTGCTTTTTCACCGCTATATGGTTTTATTGTTTTTTCAATTGATTTGCTTTCTGAAGATATTCACTGGCTTTATTTTTATCTCCGGAATCCATGTATACTTTTGCAATATTCTGACAGAGTTGTATATCACCGGGGTTGAGTTCAAACGCCTTATTAAGGTATTTCAGCGATTCCTGGATATTATTTTTCATGGCATAAACAATACCTAAATTTTCCATTGTCTGCACATCATCAGGTTTTATTGCAATTGCTTTTAAATAAAATTCTATTGATTTATCAAGATTATTGTAATATCTGCCGTATATTTCACCCAGTTTGCTGTAAGCCTGGAAATAATCCGGATTTTTTGTGATAATGCTGTTAAGAATCATTATGCTTGTGTCCGGCTTTCCCCAGCCTAAATAAATTTCAGCCAGCTGATATTTGTAATTATTGTTTTCCGGCTGATATTTTAATATTGTTTTGTATGTGTTTATGGAATTTCCAAAGTCTTTGCTATTAAGATATTTCTGAGAGATAAGCTGTAAATAATCCAGGGCATTTTTATAATTCGGATTTTTGTCTAATATTTTTTCAAAACAATATTCTGCTTTTGCGTAATTATCAAGTTCAACATTACAGGCGCCTAAAAGTATCCATCCGGGTACTGAGCCTGTAACAATGGAAACGCCCTTTTCCAGGTGCCATACGGCTTCATTAAGCAAACTGTCTTTTTTGATTTTGTCATTTTTATTTATACTGTCAGTAGCATCATTATATATGAACTGTGCAACACATATATTGCATCTGCCGCTGTTTGACGAGGTTTTAATATCTGTCATGTATAATGTGCGCCCGTCTTTCCATGCAAAATTCCTGCTTATTGTTTTTGCCGAATAGCCCAGCATAACGGCAATTGTTATTGTGATGACGGCCTTATTCCATGTTTTTTCATTTGTTATGAATGCAGGAAGTTTGTTGATCAGTAGCCATGCAATGATTATTGTAAATCCTAACAGTGGGGTGAACATAAAACGTTCATTCATGAGTATTCCCAGATTGACAAACAGGTTTGACGTGGCGGAAAATGTTATCAGGAAAAACAGTATGGCATAAGCGGCGATATTCTTTTTCCATACAGTGATCAAAGCATAAACTATCAGGACGATATAAACAGCCAGAGAAATTATCATTTTATAGTTTGCCCAGTTGACAATTGAAACATAATTGGGATAATAATCATGAGTAAGGGGATGTGGGAAAAAAAGTAATTTCAGGTATTTTCCCCATGTGAAGAAAACTGTTGCAAATCTTTCTGAGGTGGTTGCGAACATGAAGGGGTCTGAGAGTATGTCTGTCTGCACTTTTTCACCGCTGACAAGAACACCAAGTGCTTCAATCCTGAAAAACATATATATTACAAATCCTGCAATCAGAGGGATGAACGTGATTATATAATCTTTCATCTTGCTTTTTGTGAACACAAATAGAGTAAGCGGGACTATTGCGAAAAATGTCACCGCGTTTTCTTTTGATAGTATGGCAATAAGAAAAGAAACTGAGCTGGCAATCAGATTGTATGCCTTTTTTGTGTCTAAATACCGTATAGAAAAATAAAGTGTTGCTATTGAAAACAGGAATGCCAGTATTTCGTCCCTGCCTTTTATGTTTGCTACAACTTCTGTATGTACAGGGTGGGCAGTAAATAAAAGTGCTGCGATGAACGGTATTGAGAACAGCCATTTCTCTTTATGTTTTTCCAGAAGCCTCCTGAGAATAAGATAAACAAAAATGCAGGTAAAAGTATATATCAATATGTTGCCAAGATGTCCCCAGAAAGGATTCAGTCCGAAAAATTCATATTCAATGGCAAAAGTAATCTGTGAAAACGGCCTGTAGCGGCCTCCTGAATACAGGTTCTGGCTTTCACCGAAACATCCTACAAAAGAATCGTGAAATAAGATATCCTTTATCCCGCTGATACCTGCTTTGGTAAAGGAGTTATCCTTTATCATCATCCCGTCATCAAGATTGTAATCAAAGAACAGGGTGTTGAAATACAGCACTACCGATACTATTGCCAGTATCCATAAAGGATATTTTGTGCCGGTGTCTGATCTTAAAGTATTCAAAAAGGTTTTTTTCAAAGTAGTTCTGATTTTTTTAATAACGGATAACAAATTTATAATAAGTAATTTTCACATGCAACCTTTTTTGACTTTTTGACCTTGCTACACTACAAAAAAAGTAATACATAAGCTAAAAAATATAACAAATTAACATCTTAACGATTTTTTGTATTAATTTTGTTTTCATTAATTAGTAAAAAAACTGTAAATGATAAAAGTAAAATTTTCGATAAACTTCAGGCTATATAAACACTACTCTTTTGTATTATTATTTCTATTATCGTTTAATGTCTCTGATACTTATTCTCAGTTGTCTGTTACAACAACAATGACACCAGAGCAGTTGGTTCAGGATGTTCTGGTTGGAACTGGTGTTTCTGTGAGTAATGTTAATCATTACGGAACATTGTTTGGAGATGACATAGGATACTTTTCAAACGGAAATACCACAAATCTCGGATTAAAAAGCGGTGTGGTTATGTCAACAGGCACTGTATTTGCTATACCAGGGCCTGCATTTTTTTTGGCATCCTTCCCAAATTATACAGGATCAGATCCTGATTTAGAATCATTAATACCTGGTTATGCAGTAGAAGATGCCTCTATTTTGGAATTTGATTTTATCCCGCAATCTGATACTATTAAATTCAGATATGTATTTGGTTCTGAAGAATACCCTGAATATGTATGCTCTAATTTTAATGATGTTTTTGGATTTTTTATATCAGGGTCTAATCCGCTCGGCGGCAATTATTCAGATAAAAATATTGCATTAATACCCGGAACGAACTTTCCGGTTGCAATAAATACCGTTAATGATTATTTATGCTATGATATTTTCAGAATTAATCCTAATTGCAGCTGGTATCCGTCAGGCGGTTGCAGTGTAGTAGCTGCTTCAACATATAATAGTTTATACACTGATAATACATCCGGAACGACAATAACTTATGATGCTTTCACAGTTGCTTTGACAGCATGGTGTTTAGTGGACCCCTGTCAGACATATCATATCAAACTTGCTATCGGAGATGCCGGAGATAGCCTTTTTGACTCAGGAGTGTTTTTGGAAGAGAATAGCTTTACATCCAATACTTTTAATGTTACAACAAGTGTGGTTTCACCAAATATAGATTCATTGGCTATAGAAGGCTGTAATGATGGTATAGTGAGTTTTACGCTTGGCAGCCCTGCTGTTTCTTCGTTAACGATTAATTACAGCATACAGGGCACTGCAACTAATGGTGTGGATTATACACAGATTCCTGACAGCGTAGTAATTTCTATAGGACAGGATTCTGTTGGAATATTAATATCTCCTCTTGTTGATGGATTGCCTGAAGGAACAGAATCTGTTATTCTTGTCATACAAACTGTATGTGGATATGATACTGCTATTATTGATATACGGGATAATTCTTCTATTCAGATAACTGCAAATGATACCGGGATATGTACAGGCTCAATAAATCTGTGTGCTTCTTTTTCAGGAGGAATTGCACCATATAATTATACATGGAATACATCTGAAACCACAAATTGTATAAATGTCTCCCCGGTAATAACTTCTTCTTATGTTATTACTGTATCTGATATTTGCAGTAATTCCGATAAAGATACGATTGTTGTTAATGTAAACTCCGTTGTTGCAGATGCAGGTGCAGATGTAACGATATGCCCTTCTGATAGTGCCATATTAACAGCCAGCGGCGGCAATACTTATGAGTGGAATACTACTGAAACAAATGATACAATCTTTGTTAGTCCTGCTGTTATATCAACTTATACTGTAACGGTAACAGATAATAATGGCTGCAGCGATACCGATGAAGCAGTTGTATCTGTGAATACTCAGCCGACAGCAGATGCCGGTGCAGACCAGTCAATATGCAATGGGGATACATTAACTTTAACAGCTACAGGTGTTGGCACGTATTTGTGGAATACGAATGAAACTAATGCGTCTGTAACAGTCAGCCCTGGTATCAATGCCACCTATACAGTAACGGTAAGTAGTAACGGGTGCACAGATAGTGATGATGTAATTGTAACTGTCAATATTTTATCAAATGCAGACGCAGGAAGTGATCAGACAATATGCGAAGGAGAAACTGCTGCAATAGTGGCAACAGGAGGTACAACGTATCAATGGAATACAACAGAAACCAATGCATCTATAACAGTAAACCCTAATAATACCTGTACATACACTGTAACGGCATTCAATGGTGTGTGCCAGGATGCAGATGAAGTGGTAATATTTGTAAATACTTTACCATTAGTTGATGCAGGCGCCGATCAGACAATATGCCCTAACACCAGTACAACTTTAACCGCTTCAGGAGGAGTGACATATTCCTGGAGTACTATTGAAACAACTCAGGCTATTGAAGTTTCTCCATCCGTTATTACAACCTACACTGTTTCTGCTACAGATAATAATGGTTGTGTTAATTCTGACGAGATCATTGTATCTGTGAGTGTTTCCCCTGTTGTGAATTTCACGTCAGATGTTACAGAAGGATGCAAGCCACTGACTGTCTCTTTCAGTGATATTTCAATACCGTTGCTGACTACATATATCTGGAATTTTGATGATGCTGCATCAGGAGTAAATAATACTTCTGATTTGTCAAATCCTTCGCATACTTTTAATAATGAAGGATCTTATACTATTACTCTTGTAGGTACAAATTCAGATGGATGCCCCAACACCCTTATCGTTCTGAATATGATAACAGTTTTTGGTCTTCCTGTTGCAGGTTTTACTCCACAGCCAATGCAAACAGCAATAACTGATTCTGAAATAAATTTCTTAAATGAATCTGCTAATTCTGTAGCATGGCTATGGGATTTCGGAGAATCCGGATCCCAGTCAAATACTTCAACATCATATTCCCCCTCACATACTTACCTTGATACAGGAATCTTTAATGTATGCCTTATTGCATATAATGCCGAATCATGTACAGATACATCATGCAATGATGTTGTGATAGAAACGGATTATACTTTATATATTCCTAATGCTTTCACACCTAATGGTGATGGTATTAATGACAAATTTGTCATTAAGTGGGAGAAACTCGATAATACTGAGTTTGAAATGTATATTTATGACAGGTGGGGACAGGAAATATTTTATACAACAGATATAAATCAGGGCTGGGATGGGAAATATGAAGGTAATCTTTGTCCGGGAGAAGTCTATCCATGGTTAATATATTTCCTGTCCCCACCTGTCATAAACACACAAAACCAAACACACCCAACAC
>CAZSJF010000131.1:0-7651 GCA_964606705.1 uncultured Bacteroidales bacterium | reverse complement strand
GCACTGAGATACTTTTTGGCCCCGGAGCAGTTATGTATGGCAGTGCTTTAAAGGGAAGAAGAATCAATAGAAATAGAATTCTGAAGATTTCCTGTACGAAAAATGGCATTATTCATACGGACACCATCTACTACAAGCATAACACGATTGGTAGCAAATCCTCTCAGGCTTGGAGACCCCCCAGCTAATTGACTTTTTTGTATATATGCATATCCGCTTGAACCTATAAGATCCGCTGACGTCTGAGGATTCAGAAAAGAAACCTCTTTCATATCTATTTTCTCAATACGATAAGGGTTTTCTAATTTATTTTCTTCCCATCGATTTGCAGAAATTATAACTTCATATAGGGATATCCTTTTCTCAACAAGTTCTACTTTAAATTTCATAGATTCTAATTGTTGGTATGTATATACCGCTGTTTCATACCCAATAAGTTTAAAGTAAATAATGTCAGCAGACTTATATACAGAAACATCTATTTCTCCTTTAAAGTTGGTTTCTGATGACACTTTTTGATTATCAGAATATACAGCAACTCCTTGTATGGTTTGCTGTGTGGTCTTATCCACCACCCTTATTGTCTGGGGAAATACCCATCCCGATGATAACAGGAATATTAATATAAAATTTATCTTTTTCATTTTTTATCTGTTTTTAATTTAAATAAAATAATAAATACAATATCTGCATTTAATCAATTATAAATGAGATATCAAAAATAAAAAGCTATATAATAATTAAACTGATTTGGGCGGTGGAGCAGGAATATCGCCAATAAAAGAAATAAATGATTTCTTAAAATCGAAAGCAGATAACACTAATTTATCCGGAATAAAACTATTACTTTCTTTAACAAGCAAATAAAAAGAGGTGAAAAGTTTAACTATATTTTGCTTTTGCTGTCCGTCTGTTGAATTATTCTGTGTTTGTTTTTCAAAATCCGCAAGAAGTTTAGTTTCCTTTTTATCATCAATACAGTAAACACGAATATTGTTATTTTCACTTTTGACTATTCTTATTACATCATACATATCCCCCTTATAACGAAATTCATTGTCATCTTCCCACACTAAATCCATGTAATCTGTCTCATTAAAATTAAAAATTATCATCTCTTCCGAAGGAATAACATTTTTAATCCGTTCCTTCATTTCTTCTTTAACAGAATTTTGCATCAAAATAAAAATCGGATAATAGCCTATAATACTGTAGACAAAGATAACAAGTAATATATATGATATTTTTTCTCTCATCTATAATTTATTATCATTCTGGATCTTATCAATGATAGAATGTCATCTCTATATTTTACAACAAATTTAATATTTTTCAATGACAACACTATATTTGTATGTTATTTAAAATATTTCAACAATTCATTTGCTATCAGGCAATTTCCCTTTTCGTTCGGATGATTTTCCTGCGACATATAACCAGAAATACTGTCTCCTGATATCGCAACCTGCCGGAAGGCTTCAAAAACATCTGCAAGGCCTACTCCATATTTTTCTGACAACTCTTTTATCTGCAATGTATGTTTTTCCAGATCATTATCCGGAGCAAGTATATTAATCCTCTGATCAGGAGACGGAGTTATAAGAATAACTTTTATATTTTTTCTCAGGGCTTTCCTTATCATTGATTCCCATGCAGTTCTTGAATCCTCAAGGCCAATGGATATATCATTAAGTGCATAGTCTATAAAAATCACATCAGGTTTATGGATTAATACATCCGATTCAAATCTTTTTTCGCCGCTTTCCGAATTCTCTCCGCCTATCGAAGTAATTATAACATTAATAACAGCATACGGATATATTGTCTTAAGTTCTTTTAACAACTGAAACGGATATGAGTCAAATGTGCATACAACAGGTGTTTTAAAATACCCGGCAGGGACAGAATGTCCATGAAATACCAGATTTATGGTCCTGTTCTCAGGCCATTCTTTTCTGAGTTCAGTTTTCAGCTCTTTCAGATAATCATCAGGGGTGACAATCTCATTTTTATAATAGGTCCGGCAAGAAAATAAAAATATCAATATGAAAGTGATGAACAGATGTTTCATAGTATAATTTCTATCCGGATGTCTCTCCTATTGGTAAACTTCTTCAGGCTTGCGCTGTTGGCCCTCCGAAATTCATGGGGATCATATTTGCATTATCCGTATCTTTTATAGGACCATGAGTTGCTTCATACTTTGCAATATTATCCTTTAAGGCTTTATAAAACCTTTTTGCATGCTGAGGAGTCAGAATAATACGCGATTTAACCTTAGCTTTCTGAATGCCGGGCATCATTCTGACAAAATCAATAATAAATTCTGAATGAGAATGTGTCAGTATTGCCAAATTTGAATAAACTCCTTCAGCAACTTCTTCAGATAATTCAATATTTATCTGTGTGGTATTTTCTGTTTTTTCTTTTTCAGACATATATAAAGCTTTTAATATAAAACATCCTCTTTTTTACCCTCAACAACTTTTTCGTAATCTTCCAGGGAAGACACAATAATGTTCTGATATTCCCTTAATCCTGTACCTGCCGGTATTAAATGTCCGACAATAACATTTTCCTTTAATCCCAGCAATTCATCACGCTTGGCATTTATTGATGCATCAGTTAATATTTTCGTTGTTTCCTGGAAAGAAGCAGCAGACATAAAACTTCTGGTCTGAAGAGAAGCCCTTGTAATACCCTGTAAAATCTGACTTGAAGTGGCCGGCATAGCATCTCTTGCTTCAACAAGTTTTTTATCTTTTCGTTTCAGCAATGAATTTTCATCCCTGAATTTCCTGGCACTGATTATCTGTCCGGCTTTAAGATTAGCAGAATCACCGGCATTAACAACTACCATCTTACCAAAAATCCAGTCATTTTCTTCCTGAAAATCCACCTTATTAGCAATCTGTTCGGGTAAAAATCTGGTGTCACCCGGGTCATCAACAACAACCTTTCTCATCATCTGCCTGACAATGACTTCATAGTGTTTGTCATTTATCTTCACTCCCTGTAAACGATACACTTCCTGAACTTCATTTACTATATATTCCTGTACCTTTGTGGGGCCTTTTATCGATAAAATATCGGCAGGTGTTATCTCTCCTTCTGACAAAGGAGTTCCTGCTTTAATATAGTCATTTTCCTGAGCAAGAATCTGTTTTGACAAAGGCACCAGGTAACGCTTTTCCTCTCCTGATTTGGATGTGATGACAACTTCCCTGTTTCCTCTCTTCAACTTCTTGCCTAAAGATACTATTCCGTCAATTTCTGAAACAATTGCAGGATCGGAAGGATTTCTGGCTTCAAATAATTCCGTAACTCTTGGCAACCCACCCGTAATATCTCCGGATTTTCCAACGGTTCTTGGTATCTTAACCAGAATTTCACCTGCTTTTATGGTACTTCCTTCATTAACGGAAATATGTGCACCTACAGGTATGTCATAAGATTTAGTACCCGGCAGGATTTTTATCAGCGGATTTCTCGTTTTATCACGGCTTTCAATAATTACTTTTTCATGGTATCCTGTCTGTTCATCAGATTCAACACGATAAGTAATACTTTCAATTATATTTTCAAAAGCAACTTTACCTGAAACTTCAGAAATAATAACTGCATTATACGGATCCCACTCACAGACCAAACTATCTTTTTTGACTTCGGACCCATTCTTGAAATATAAATGTGAGCCATATGGAATATGGCCTGTAGCAAGAACAATATTGGTATTTTTATCCACTATCCTCATTTCCGCCGATCTTCCTATAACAACATTAGTCTTCTTCCCTTCCGCATTCTTATTTTCTATAGTTCTCAGACCTTCTATCTGTATTATCCCATCATATTTAGCAACAATTTTCGAAGCAATTGCTATATTTGAAGCAGTACCACCCACATGGAATGTTCTCAATGTCAGCTGTGTTCCAGGCTCACCTATTGACTGTGCCGCGATAACACCAACTGCCTCGCCTTTCTGAACCATACGCCCTGTTGCCAAATTTCTGCCATAGCATTTCGCACAAATGCCTTTTTTAGATTCACATGTCAATGCTGACCTTATTTCCACAAATTCTATAGGGGATTTTTCTATTACTTCACATATTTCCTCAACGAATTCTTCTCCTGAAGAAATAATCAATTCGCCTGTTTGCGGGTGATAAATATTATGCAAAGATGTACGTCCCAGAATTCTATCACTAAGAGATTCCACTATTTCCTCGTTCTTTTTCAAAGCAGATATTGTCAAACCTCTCAATGTACCGCAATCTTCTTCTGTAATAACAACATCCTGAGCAACATCAACCAGACGGCGTGTCAGGTATCCTGCATCGGCGGTCTTTAAAGCTGTATCTGCCAGACCTTTTCTTGCACCATGTGTTGAAATAAAATATTCAAGCACTGACAAGCCCTCTTTGAAATTAGACAAAATAGGATTTTCAATTATCTCTCCTCCCGCAAGGGTAGATTTCTGCGGTTTAGCCATCAATCCTCTCATTCCACATATCTGACGTATCTGTTCCTTAGAGCCTCTCGCACCTGAATCAAGCATCATATATACAGGATTAAAGCCATGGTTGCTTTCTGACAACTGCCCCATCAGAGCCTGAGTCAAACGGGAATTGGTATGTGTCCATATATCGATAATCTGATTATACCTTTCATTGTTGGTAATAAATCCCATATTATAGTTATTCATCACCTCTTCTACTTCTTTATTTGCATTTTTAATAAGCTGATCTTTAACTTCAGGGATAATAACATCTCCCAGGTTAAATGAAAGCCCGCCTTTAAATGCCATGTTAAATCCCAGCTCTTTAATATCATCAAGGAATTTAGCTGTTTTTGCCGTACCTGTGCTTTTCAGAATATCTCCGATAACATCACGCAATGTCTTCTTGGTTAAAAGGCTGTTAATATAACCATATTCCTCAGGAACTACCAAGTTTAATAAAACCCTGCCGACAGTTGTTTCAATAATTTTTGTCGTTACATTATCATTTTCCTTAACATTAATACGGACCTTGATATATGCGTGTAAATCAACTTTTTTCTCATTATAAGCTATAATAACCTCTTCGGGAGAATAAAAAATTCCTCCTTCACCTTTCACAGGAAATCCTTTGACCCCTTTACGGCCTTTTGTCATATAATAAAGCCCCAGCACCATGTCCTGCGAAGGAACAGTTATAGGAGCCCCATTGGAAGGATTTAAAATATTATGTGAAGCCAGCATCAATAATTGAGCTTCAAGTATTGCTGCATTTCCTAACGGAACATGAACAGCCATCTGGTCGCCATCAAAGTCTGCATTAAATGCCGTACACACGAGGGGGTGCAACTGTATAGCTTTACCTTCTATCAATTTAGGCTGAAAAGCCTGTATCCCCAACCTGTGCAATGTAGGAGCCCTGTTCAACAATATAGGATGACCTTTTAAAACATTTTCAAGTATATCCCATACAATAGGGTCTTTTCTGTCAACAATTTTTTTGGCAGACTTTACTGTCTTGACTATACCTCTCTCCAGTAATTTTCTTATTATAAAAGGTTTAAAGAGTTCCGAAGCCATTGACTTAGGAATACCACATTCATATAATTTAAGTTCAGGTCCGACAACAATTACAGAACGCCCTGAATAATCAACTCTTTTTCCCAGCAAATTCTGTCTGAATCTCCCCTGCTTACCTTTCAAACTGTCGCTTAAAGATTTCAGAGGCCTGTTAGATTCAGTTTTTACAGCGCTTACCTTTCTTGAATTATCAAACAAAGAATCGACAGCTTCCTGTAACATTCGTTTTTCATTCCTCAATATAACATCAGGAGCTTTTATTTCTATAAGCCTCTTAAGTCTGTTATTGCGGATAATTACTCTTCTGTATAGGTCATTTAAATCTGATGTAGCAAACCTTCCTCCATCAAGAGGCACCAGTGGCCTTAATTCCGGAGGTATCACAGGAACTACTTTAACTATCATCCATTTAGGATGATTTTCTATTCTCTGCTGCCCATCCCTGAATGCTTCAACAACCTGCAGCCTTTTTAAAGCATCCGATTTCCTCTGCTGGGAAGTTTCAGTGTTGGCTTTATGCCTCAGATTATATGATAATTCATCCAAATTCAACCTTGAAAGTAAATCCCATAAAGCATCAGCGCCCATTTTTGCAATAAACTTATTAGGGTCATCATCATCAAGATGCTGATTCTCCTGTGGCAGGTTATCTACAATATTAAAATATTCTTCTTCTGTAAGGAAATCCAGATACTCCAGTGGTTTGCCTTCTGCATTTTTAGCAGGGCCCGGATTAATAATCACATATCTCTCATAATAAATAATTGAATCCAGCTTTTTAGTCGACAATCCCAACAATGAGCCTATCTTATTCGGCAAAGATCTGAAGAACCATATATGTGCAACAGGGACTACCAGTTTGATATGCCCCATTCTTTCCCTTCTGACTTTTTTCTCAGTTACCTCCACTCCGCACCTGTCGCATACTATACCTTTATATCTTATTCTTTTATACTTTCCACAATGACATTCCCAGTCTTTGATAGGTCCAAATATCCTTTCACAAAATAAACCATCTCTTTCAGGCTTATATGTTCTATAGTTTATTGTTTCCGGCTTTAACACCTCCCCGTTAGATCTCTCAAGGATAACTTCAGGGGAAGCTAAGCTAATTGTAATATTTGAAAACTTATTCTCTATTGCATTATCTTTTCTAAAAGCCATATAAATTTTTATAAATATTAATTTATATTAAATTATTATTCCCTATATTTTTCAATCAAAAGACATATTTAATCCCAGTCCTCTCAATTCATGTACCAAAACATTAAATGATTCAGGGATTCCCGGATTTGTCATATTTTCACCTTTAACAATGGCTTCATATGCTTTGGCTCTTCCGACAACATCATCTGATTTTACCGTAAGTATCTCCTGCAGAATATTAGCTGCACCGAATGCTTCAAGTGCCCATACTTCCATTTCCCCGAATCTTTGTCCTCCGAATTGTGCTTTACCACCAAGAGGCTGCTGGGTAATTAAAGAATAAGGGCCTATTGAACGTGCATGCATTTTATCATCAACCATATGGTGTAATTTCATCATATAAATAATACCTACGGTTGCGGGCTGGTCAAAACGTTCACCTGTACCTCCGTCATATAAATACACTTTCCCGTCTTTAGGTAAATCAGCCTTTTTAAGGCATTCATTAATCTGTTCCACTGTAGCTCCGTCAAAAATAGGAGAAAAGAAATTCAGGCCTAATTTTTCACCTGCCCAGCCAAGTACAGTTTCATATATCTGGCCAAGATTCATACGTGACGGCACACCCAAAGGATTAAGGACAATATCCACCCTGTTTCCGTCTTCCAAAAACGGCATATCTTCTTCACGTACAATTTTTGCAATTATCCCCTTGTTACCATGGCGCCCTGCCATCTTATCCCCTACTTTAAGCTTCCTTTTCTTGGCAACAAAAACCTTTGCCATCTGTACTATTCCACTTGGCAGATCATCTCCCACAACAATAACAAAATTTTTCCTGTTATACTGGGCAATTAATTCCTTTTGCCTTACTTAAAAATTATGTATCAAAAACTTAATCAGATTATTCTTATCCTTATCAGTTGTCCA
>CAZSJF010000130.1:4760-7709 GCA_964606705.1 uncultured Bacteroidales bacterium | reverse complement strand
GGCGTAATTATAGATCAGGGGATTGTTGTCATTTGTTTCCTCATAAGTAATTGCAGCCACCCTCTCCCGCAGATTTTCCTGTGTAAAACCGGAGATATTGCTTATCAGCGGAATGTCGTAATATGTTTGAATAACTTGTGTCTTCTGGTTAAAGGGAACATTGAGCCAATTGCCAAGAAGTTGGGGAGTAGTTGCAATTTTTGGCGTAAGCTGAGTTGTATTTCTGATTTGCCCTGTTTCAATGATCCTGCTGAGATTGTCATAGAGAGTATAAGTATAAAGGTTTTCATCTTTCTGTTTTTCATTCTGTGAAATCGCAACTCTGCCGAGTATGTCATACCAGAACCATGTCTTGCCGCCGTCAGGAGTGGATTGTTCAACAACCTGATTAATGGTGTTGTACTTGTAGCTGGTGATGAACTTGTGTTTTGGTATTACCCTGTTGTTTTGCTGTGGATTTTTGCGGTAATCTGAAACATATCCGGTTTGTGTTGCTGTAAGCGGGTTAACTCCTTCAGGCGGAATTGTTTTTATCAGGTTTCCTGCCTGGTCATAGTAAAATAGTGTGTAATGGTATTCCCTGTCCTTATATTCCATGGTGAATGTTTCAAAAGCTGAGAGGCAGTGTTTAACAAACCTTTGTTCAAAGTCATTTTTTATTGAATCAATATATTGATTGTAAAGCAGGTTGGCGTTGTCTGTTGCTTTGTCTGTAAGGTATTTCTCGCATTCGTCAGTTGTGTTTTCTGGCAGAAGAGGAGAGTAGCATAATTCGTAACCGGATACACCTGACTTGTTTAAAGGTTTGTAATTTTTCAACTCTGTATATTTGCAGGATTCACTCAATGCAGATATATCAGATGCAGAAAAATTGAAGTTGTATGTTGAATTCAGGAAATTAGTGTATAGTTCCAGTTTTTTGTCATTTGAGGCATTGTTCAGATAAGTGTTTTTATTTGTAAATTCAATAAAAGTTCTTCTGTATAAATCACAATTCAGGCAGTGTTTGCATGCAAGAGAAGCAGGAACGTTGAATATTTTTTCTTTTGTTATTTCTTTACATTCATTGATCGGCCAGCAGTCCGTATAGCCTTTTACCGTGATGAATTTGCCCTTGGATGCAAGGTATGCTTGTATGAAAAATTCATTTGTATTGCTGATGTAACTTTTCGGCTTGATATTTTCAAAGTATGAGATATCCTGAATGTCATATGCTTTGGGTAAGTACAGTTCTATTTTGCAGTTTAATCCGCACTTGTCAGAGATAGTGATCTCGAGTTTATTTTCAAGGGTGTTTCTTGCGGAACTTGTTGTGTATAAAGCAGAGCAGTATGGAACACAACTTTTGTTTTTGTTGTAAAGAACTGTGTTGAAAAATTCAGGGACAGAGGACAGGTTAACCTGTCCTGATGATATAAGAAATTTGTTTTTTGCAAGGTACGAAAGAAATAACTCAAGTTGCTTTGCCTGTTCTGTAAGCATACACTTTGTCCTGCTTTTTTCATTCTGGCTCATGAGTTTTATGCAGTCTGTTGTGCCTGAATTTTCAAAGGTATAATTGAACCTGTATCTGCATTCGCATTTTAATGAAGCAATGTCAATATTTTCACCGTAAGTGTATTCAAACAAATCTTTTTCAGAACATACTCCTTTTGGCAATGTGTTTGAAGCTTTATAGCTGACATACTTATTATAATTTTGCTGTATTTTGTCACAAGTGCAGTTGTCAATGGGCATATTATCAAAGTAGCTGTGATTATATGGTTTTGGAATGTCAAGCAGATAAATGTTGCATAACTCTGATTTATTATAATTACCTTTATTGATGATCCAGTTAAATGCATCTTCAAAAGTGTAATTGTTGTTAGCAGTGGCTATGGTGGATGTTGAACTTCCGAAAGGATTATTTTCATCACATCCCATAGAGCATATTTTTACAAGCTCTTCTCTCAGGAGTTTTTTGTCGTTATCAGTGAATCCGCAGTCTTTAAATTTGTCAATCCACATGTCTGCATAGCTGCCGCATGTATTATTGCAGTTGTCGTAAATGTTGTTCTGTGCATTCTGGGAAATATCGTTTATATTACTGGTGCTGACATTCAAAACAGAGTAAGTGTCGAATATGTAACGCTGTTCTTTGCCTGCACATTTGAGGTATTGTAAATTGTTTATATAAGGAATTACAGCAGCAAGGCATTCATTTGTTTCAGGTTTGTTCGGAAAATTAGGGCAGTTGGTCAAAGTATAAGCCTGCTGTTTGACAATCTGCTGTTTTATGGACAGGTACATAGCTCTGAATCTTAACCACTCATCATCCGAAAAGCAAACTGTGCCTTCCTGATTGTAATATTCATCGGATACAAAATCCCAGATTGTTTTGTTTGAGTTGCCTGAAACATTGGAAGGATAATTATACATTTTAAAGTTAAGGGTGTAGTAAAGGTCCTGGTTTGTAATGTTTCCTTTACCGTCAGTGCAGAAAGGGTCTGTGTTCGACAGATTCGGTGCTATGTCTGATGAACTGCATGAATTGCAGTTGTTTATTGGGTTGAAAAAGCCTTTTTCAGCAGCTTCCTTTGCTGTTTGTGTTTCGAGCATTTCTGCATCATAATCATAGCTTTTGTCAAGGTTTATACAGAACTGATAGTAGCAGTATTCAGGATGGTAAACTGCCAGTGACTTTGCCCATGAGTCATGCCAGTTTTTGATAAATTCAATGGCAGACAGCTGGTTCGGGGTTTTTTCGGAATTGTTGATGATGATTTTTGATAGTGAACCGTCTTCATTTTTGTATTGTATGGCGGGATTACTGTAGGATGTAATTGCCGGAGTGCCCGAAAATATTGAGAATCTGTCTGTGCATACGATATTATTGTTTTCGGGCACTCCGGCAATTACATCCTACAGTAATCCCGCCATACAAAACACAAACCAAACACACCCAACACA
>CAZSJF010000130.1:0-4750 GCA_964606705.1 uncultured Bacteroidales bacterium | reverse complement strand
GTAGTTTGCATACTGCCCGCCCGGAGACATATCACTGAGCATTGTCTGGTATAAAACATCACAGGTGTTTTTGTTTTCGCATGTTTCATGGTATTCTTCAACCTGATGGGCCCTTTCCTGCTCTTCTTCCTTGGACTTTTTTATCACGGAAATTTTCGATTTGGTTTTAATATCCGATGTTACAGAAAATAATCTGTTTATTTCATCTGTGTATTTGTCGCAGGAGTAGTTGCAATCAGAAAAGTCGATTTTTGCCTTTTCAAGGTTTATGAAGTCATTAAGGGTTTTTATGCAGGTATTTTGTTCGATATACTTGTCTGTATAGGTGCTGATTGAATTTTTGTTTACCGTTAGTTTTTTAGTTATGGTATAGGTGCCAATATCCATAGTGATTTCAATAGGCTTTTCTTTTGTTGAAAATGAAACTGTGGAATGACTGCATGAATTTTTATATGATTCTATGTTTCCGACAGTTTTGGTTACAGGGCCTCCCGTAAGCATTTCTTTTCCGCACTCGTCGGTAATGCTGATGGTCAGATCATAAATGCAGTCGTAGCAGATGTTTTGCGGCAGGCATTTGTCTGTAAAGGTTTGCGCATCTATCGTGTATTCAAAAATATGCTTGCCTTTTGTGGTAACAAGGTATGTACTTGTGGAAACTATTGATAAATCGTTATAATTTATGTTATTTTTGTCAAGAAGGTTTATTTTTAATGTGTTTTCAGATAAGCTTGAAGGAAGAGGGTCTAAATTATCTGTTACAGAAGGGTCTCCTGCAAGGCATGTGGCGATAACCTTGTTCTGCGGGCTTATGTATGATATGCTGATCTGTCCGTTCTGGTTTACCGTTGCATTTTTCTTGTAATGTCTGGAGTAGCCTGTTTCATTTCCGAAAAGCCTGTCAAGTTGTTCCTGAAACGGAACGGAATAGTAATATTTAATTTCATGTCCGTTAATGGTGTTGTTGCTTTCGTCTGTTCCGGTAAGCTGGTGTACAGGGCCTGCATCGCCTTGCCTGCGTATTCTTCCTGTGTTGTCAGGGGTATATTCTGTCTGCATGAACGGATAACCGTAAGATTCTGGGATATAGGCGTTACAACCTGTTTTGTCGGGATTGTTTGCTGAGTAATATTTTGCAGAGCCTGTAAGGATGGACATTTTTCCTGTCCTGCTGTAACAGTTGTTGTCAATATCAAAATCCTGCCATGAGTATAAATTGTTACCCGTGTTTGTGATAAAATTGTTTCTGTATTTAAGATTCGGCATATCCATGGATGGTGCTGGAAGTATTTGTATGGCAGGCCTTCCGGTATAGTCATAAATAGTTTGCCCTATTATCGAATTATTGTCGGTATTTGATTTTGTTATTGACTGGCGGTTTCTTAGTGTTCCGTCAAAATAGTTTATAATTTCTTTCCTCTTGCCTTGTTCTGCATAATCTGCAGAGTATTGCCAGTTTTTATTCGGTTCATGTCCGTTGATGTAGTAGGTGTATTTACCTGCTGTAATGATGTTGAAATTTCCCTTTTCCTCGACAGACCAGTTGCTGGATATTTTCCTGCTTATATCAGATATGTCTTTACCTGTAGCACGTATCCTTGCAATTATATAGCCTTTGTTATAAATAACGGGAATTTTATATGTATTAGCGCTAGTACTTACCCTTGTTGAATTATTTCTGAAGTTATATTTTACATTTGCAGGAATCTGATTGTTATAAATGCCTATATCAACGAAACTCCATTCCAGTTCATATTCTTCGGCGCCTTTAATATATGGCCATGAAATTTTAAGCTGGCTTTCGGAATTTATAAAATTGCTGTTTATGTTGATTCCGCTTAAAAAAGATACGGAAGAAGTACTGTTTATGTCCAACTTGTAATATCTTTCAATGTTAATTGTGGATTCCATGTACAGGTTTTTCGGAAGTTTATCACATTCATCTGTGGTATTGCCATTCAATTTGATTTCAGTGATGATAATTTCGGATTTATGCGCGCCGTCAAGTATCAGAATATCTTTATCAGTTTCAAGGCACTGTCTGCCTGGATTATAAGATACCTCAAGAGTTTCACTTTTTGACTGCACTGAGCCGTCCTCAAGATTATAGTTTACAATTATGTTAATACTTATCTTAAATGATTCTTTTTCAAAGGCGCTGTTATTCCTGTTGATTTCCAGGGTTATTATGTTTTGCACCTTATGGTTGACAAATTCATTTTTCCAGCCGGGATTGTTTTGCATGTAATCATACATGTAGTCTGTAACAAGCAGGGTATTTCCCGTGCAGAGAGTATTGCCAGCGGAAGAAACAGTATCCGTATAATTTTCATTGCCTGCTTTTAAATTGTTATTTATGGCAAAGGCAAGGGATAAAAAGAAAAATAATAATTTAAGTTTCAAATCTTCCGGTAATTATTTTTCTGCAAATTTAAAAATATGGAAATAAAAGAAAAAAAGTTTTTTATGGGCAACTATCGGGGTGACTGCCTTTGGTGTTTGCTTTGTGTGCAGTCACCCTGATAGTTGCGTTGGATTAAGATTAAATTCATTAATACGTTTTTCAGATATCAGTATTTTATCATTTCCTTTAAGTTCATTATATGATGAAAATTCCCATAATGAAGGAGCAGGAACTAATCCTGAACGAACAGGGTTCATAATAATATAATTAAAACAAATGTTTGTGTATTGTCTTTCTTCGTGATTTGTCCAAATAGCTGCTGCCCCGCTGGAATAATACCATACAGGAATATTATTATCAGATTTTGTAAGGCATATTGATTTTGTGGCTTCACGGAATAATGCACCGCTTCGTTTTTCCTGGATGTTGACTGCACGGGTGTATGAACGCAGCATGATGCCTATTGAGTCGTTAAATGTGCGGGTGTGGACACTGTTGGAGGGACTGTCTTCGTCGCTTGCTTTGTGCGCAGTCACCCCGACAGTAGCATTAGCGGCAGAAGCAAGACTTGTGCGTTTCACATAAACCATCAGATGAAAATGATTAGGCATCAGGCACCATGCGAGTATGTCCGTATAAGGCAGTACATATATTTTTATTTTTTCAATAAAAAATAAATAGTTTTTCCTGTTGAAAAAAATCACCTGGCGGTTGTTGCCCTGGTTATAGATATGGTAAATATGACCTGTTTCAAAATTCATCTTTTTATAGTATTTTCACAAAGTTAAGTTCATCAGACAAGATAGTGTCAACAAGCCTCTCAATATTATGTGTCCATGACTGAAAAAAGCCGTCTTCAGGGCATTCAAATTCAACACACCATTTATCCCATGTGGTTTTATCTTTAAAGATATAACCGGTTGCAGTTCCTCCATGTGGGCAATGTGGCATGTTGCAGTCAGCAACAAGGGGGAAAACATATTCGCTGAAAATAATTTCAATATCGCCTTTATTGCAATTATCTACAAGTTCATTATCCCTGTTCCTCCTGTTATGTAAAAGAGCAATGTTTCCTTTTAAATTAGAATTAATTTCATTAATTATATTTTCGAATAAAGTATTATCATCAAGGTTTTTATCACCACCGTGCGGATTTTGTTTTCTTTCCATGTCTATCTGTTGCATACTGGTTGGCTTTTTTAAAATTTTTTGCAAACATATATTTTTTGATATAATTATACAAATATTGCAGAAATATCTTTTTGATAATTATTTGATTTTGAATATGTTCTTGAATTGCAGGTGATTTTGATATTTTGACATATTGATAATGGGGTTGGTTATATATTATATTGTTTTTTAATATATCTGTCATTATTCGTTAATATTATTTTTTTTTGAATTATATTTGTAAACAGAATTCAATTAAATTATTAATTAAAAATGATATTATTATGAGTACAGTGATTGTCAGAGGAAAAATCAAAAGAATGATTGTTCTTTTTTTATTTTCAGGGTTAAGTTTGATTAATATCAATGCACAGACTACAATAACTTCAACAGGGACCGGAGGAAACTGGAGCTCAACAGGAACCTGGGTTGGAGGAGTTGTTCCTACTTCTATAGATAATGTTGTGATAAATGATACTGTTTATACTGATGGTAGTTTTACATGTAATAATTTAACTGTAAACAGTAACAGTGTGCTCTATAACCAATATGGATATTCTGATCCTCTTGTTGTTAACGGTAATATAATTAATCAAGGTTTGATATCAACTAATCCTTCAGGTTATAGTCTGACTCTCAATATAAGTGGAAATGTTAACAATCAGGGAACATGGAAACCCTATCAGACAATATTAACAGGAAATGTAAATCAAAGTATAAGCCAGTCTTCAGGTAAGAAATTTGAAGGAATAATGACAACAACAGATGCAACCGGTGACATAATGCTTGCCAGTGATGTAATGCTTGAAAGCAATACATGGAATATGAATAATAGTAAGTTATACACATACGGCAATACGTTGAAGTCAAATGCATATAGTTTGCGTAACGGGACAATCATGTCCAATGATACAATGGAATTGATAAATACGGAAATTGTCAACATGAAAATAAGCGGCGATTTTAAGTTAAAAGGCAAGATATACAAACAGGATGGCGATACTCTAGAAGGTACAGCAACACTTATAGACACCCTTTATAATCAGTATGGTTATTCAAGTTCTCTCATTATCAAAGGCAATCTTATCAATAAAGGATATATTGCAACTAATCCATCCGGATATAGTTTAACATTAGATATCAGCGGAGATGTAGAAAATTACGGGACATGGAAGC
>CAZSJF010000129.1:0-7739 GCA_964606705.1 uncultured Bacteroidales bacterium | reverse complement strand
AACCTATAAAAATAAATATAGAATATTTAAAAACCGAACTCAACCTGCCACAACGGTTTCCTCTTAAAATACCTTCCAAGTATAAACAAATCAAATAATCTTACCGTATAATCAATCACCGGTGTTATTGCTAAAATGCTTTAAATACTCAGAGTATCATAGTATTTAGAGTTATAGTTTTAAACTATGGTTTGTTTATAAAAAATTCAGATGCTTTAATTCACTTTAAGTATTTTAAGTAATTTTAAAATCAAATAATTAAATCCTGTAACAGCGCAGCACGCTATCATTATTATGTCAGTATCATATAATAATTCATATAAACTCCCGATTATCACAGTGATTCTGTTCCTGACAACAGTTGGCGGGTTTGCACAGGATAAAAAAGGGAAACTTAATGAAGAAAAAAATAAATTAAAAAAGGAAATCGAATATACGAATAAACTGCTGTCTGAAACAAAGAAAAACACAAAGGCTTCTTTGAACCAGCTCAATATACTCAACAGCAAAATAGAAAAAAGGAATGAGATGATTTCCACAGTTTCCGGAGAACTCAATTACATCAATGAAAAAATATCATCCACTAACGACACCATAAACAAATTAAAACAGGATATCATAAAACTGAAGGAAGAATATGCAAAATTAATTTACTATGCCTATAAAAATAAAAACTCATATAATTATGTAATGTTCATACTTTCTTCAAAGGATTTCAATCAGGCATACAAACGGCTTAAATATATCCAGCAATATAATGATTACCGCAGAAAGCAGGCGGAACTGATCATACAGCATAATTTATTGTTAACTAAAAAAATTGCAGAGCTGGCAAGCCAGAAATCCACAAAATTAAGCCTCTTAGGCGGGTATGAAGGCGAAAAGAAACTTATCCAGTCCGAACAGAAGGAAAAAAGTAGTATTGTACAGAATCTGCAGAAAAGAGAAAAAGAACTGGTAAAAACCCTCAAGGAAAAAGAAGCTTCTGAAAAAAAATTACAGAAAGCCATAGAAGCCCTCATTGCCGAAGAAATAAAAAAGGCTGAAATGGAAAAAAATGCTACCCATAAAACCACGACAACAAATTATATGATGACTCCTGAAGAGGTAGAACTGTCAAACAATTTTGCGGGCAACAAAGGAAAACTTCCGTGGCCCTCTGAAAAAGGCATCATATCAAGCACCTTCGGGGAACACCCGCATCCGGACCTGCCAAAATGTATAATAAAAAATAATGGTATTGACATTGCCACAACACAAGGGTCCAAAGCAAGAGCCGTATTTAACGGAAAAGTCACAGGCATAATATCAATACCGGGAACAGGAAAAGCTGTAATAATAAGACATGGCGACTACCTCAGCGTTTATTCCAACCTCGATGAGGTCTATGTGAAAAAAGGCCAGGTTATTACAACAAAGCAGGAGATAGGATTAATATCAACCGACACTAATAAAGCAAAAACAGAACTTCATTTTGAAATATGGCAGGGAAAAACCCTGCTCAATCCTGCTGACTGGATCGCAAAAGGAAAAAATATTACCGAATGAATATCTCTTTTTGGAAATCCCATATATTTTTATTATCTTTGAAATATTAACCACCTGTTGTTTTAATGAGGACAAAATTATTTCTATTTACAACATTTATACTGCTGGTTACAGGTTCATACCATATCTCCGCTCAGAAACCCAATGCAAACTTCAGTGTTAACGACTCAATAGGATGTGATATACTGATTGCTTCATTTACCGATCTGTCAACAAACAGCCCTACTTCATGGAAATGGTATTTCGGCGACGGTGGTACATCCTCTTCAAAAAACCCGACATGGGGATATACAACACCTGGAACTTATACTGTTACACTTATTGCCACTAATGCAAGCGGCTCTGACACTATCATAAAAACCAATTCCATCAAGGTTTACAACTCCCCTGCTGCCGTTATTTCAATGGATGTCTCATCCGGCTGTGTGCCGCTTACCGTTAACTTTACTGACATGAGCACAATAGGAGACACTGCTATTGAATCATGGCAGTGGGACTTCGGCGACGGGAACTACTCTAACCAGCAAAATCCTACAAACACTTACACTACTGCCGATATATTTTATGTCTCCCTCAGAGTCACAGATTATCACGGCTGTTCAAACCAGGTAGTTGACAACGACAGTGTGGAAGTACACCCCCAGCCTACAGCCGGTTTCAGCAGTTCTGCACAGTTCGCATGCCTGCCCCCGCTCAATGTAAGCTTCACAAATCAGTCATCACCCGGGACAACTTCATGGCAATGGAATTTCGGCGACGGTGGTACAAGTGCCTCGCAAAATCCTTCACATAATTATAATTCCCTCGGATACTTCGACGTGTCACTGATAGTTTCTGATGTAAATAACTGCTATGACACAATCACAAAGCTCGACTATATAGGAATAAGCGGAAGTGTCACATACCAGGCCGATTTCTCAACCAGTACCCCCAGCGGATGCATACCTACAGTCAACTTTACAGACCTGTCAACACTCGGAACAACGACATGGAGTTGGAATTTCGGCGACGGAGGCACCAGCACCTCGCAAAATCCCTCACATTCCTATGCTTTATCAGGCAATTATACCGTAACACTGATAACAACCAACAACATCTCATGTGCCGACAAAACCGGCGATACAATATCAAAAGTAATTAACATCACCATAAATACGCCTCCGGTAATCAAATATTCAATAGATGACAAAAGCGGCTGTACAACTCCTTTCACTGTTAATTTTTATGACAGCACAGCAAATATTGTTTCAAGGCTTTGGAGCTTCGGTGACGGATTTTTCAGTAACTCCGTAAATCCTTCCCACACATATAATTTCACAGGAACATATATTGTCACACTTTCAGTTACAGATAACAACGGCTGCACGGCAGACACAACTGATGTAATAACAATATCCTCTCCCACACCCTTCTTTTCAGGATTCCCTGTTGAAGGTTGTGCCCCGTTAGATGTGGCTTTTTCCGATCAAAGCACATCAGACAACACTATTGTTTCATGGCAGTGGAATTTCGGCGACGGAGGCACTTCAGCACAGCAGGATCCGACACATACATATCTTGATTCCGGAATATATAACGTTACCCTGACCGTCACAGATAATAAAGGATGCTCAAAATCACTAACTCTGAATAATTATATAAGAGCAGGCATTAAACCTGTTGTAAATTTTTCAAGTTCCGACAGCATCAACTGCCATCCTTTATTAATTGATTTTTATGACAATTCCAGCAGCCTTGCAGATGAATGGCACTGGGATTTCGGCGACGGAGGAACATCTGATGCAGAGAACCCTTCATACAGCTATACCGATACAGGTTTTTTCGACGTGCAGCTGATAGCAGAGTTCTACGGCTGTTCAGATACACTCATCAAAGAAGACTATATATATGTATATCCTCCGAAACCTATTTTTACCACTGATACAAGCATAAGCTGCCTTTACCCGTTTACTGTCAACTTTATCGACGAGTCTATTGCACCACAAACATGGGAATGGGATTTCGGCGACGGAAGCCCTGTAAACAATTCCCAAAATCCAACACACATATATGCAAATCCGGGTTTTTACACTGTAAAACTAACTGTTACGGCCAACAACCCCCCGTTCTGCAAAGATTCTATAGTGATGACAGACTATATCAAAATATCAGATATAATACCGGGCTTTATTCATGATGATACTTCAATATGCCAGTATAACAGCGTAACATTTACAGACACTTCATATTTTAATACATTTCCTGTCAGCTGGAAATGGGACTTCGGCGACGGCACAATCATAACTAACGGTTCTTCAATTTGGCACCAATACGATTCTGCTGGTGTTTTCGATGTCAGACTTGTAGTAACCGACCAGCTCGGCTGCAAAGACTCAATTACAGAACCCGGCTCCATAACAACATATGAATTGCCATCTCCGCGCCTCACTGCAACAGGTATTACTTACGGTTGTGTCCCGCTGACTGTCACTTTTGACCCGTCACAGTCATTTGCAATAGCGCCTTCAACACTCTCAATGTGGATATGGGATTTCGGCGACGGCACTCCTCCCGACACCACGTATAACTCCAATCCTCATTCCCACGTATACAACACAAGGAGCTATCCCGGCAGTTTTAATGTAAGCCTTACCGTTGTTGACTCAAAAGGATGCGACAGCACTCTTACGATTTATAATTATATCACCCCTACAAAACCATATCCGGACATCATATACAACCCGAATGTATGTTATTATAATTCTGCAAATTTCTGGAATGCATCGTCAGGTGCCGGATTATCCTTTGCATGGGACTATGGCGACGGAAGCCCTGTTGACAGCTCATCAGACGGCATACATCTATACGACACAACACTTGTTGATACAACAATGTCTTTCAATGTAACCCTTACTGTCGCTGACTCCAACGGATGCGACAGCTCAATGACCGTACCTGTAACTATTTCAAGGCCCATAGCATATTACACCTGCGACAGCACTGTTGCTAACTGCCCTCCTTTCTTTGTCCAGTTTACTGACTCATCAACCCTGGATATTACACAATGGAACTGGGATTTCGGTGACCCGGAAAGCGGTGCCAGCAACAACTCCAACATGCAAAATCCGCAGCATGTTTACAACATAGCAGGACAGTATTCTGTTACGCTCATAGTAACAAATAACCTGGGATGCACCGATACACTTGAAAGAAACGATATTCTTATCAAAGGGCCTAAAGGAAGTTTCACATATAATCCGAAATACGGATGTGTCCCTATGGAAGTTTCTTTTATATCAAACACACTGGGCGCCACAAGCTACCTGTGGCTTTTCGGAAACGGAGAAGATACAAATACAGTTTCTATTACATATACCTATCAGGATCAGGATACCGGAACTTTTATTCCTATATTACAGATCAAAGACACATCCGACTGTGAAGTCACAATTATAGGAGATATTCCTATTGTGGTAAACCCTATACCTGTTGCTGATTGCTATTTCCTCAACGGATGTAAAAACACGAATATCCTGTTCACAGACAGCTCACAGAAAGTACGTGACAACATAGCATCATGGGAGTGGAATTTCGGCGACGGCTCTTTATCATACAACCAGAATTGCATTCATCAATACACCAGCGGCGGGATATATGACGTTACCCTAAAAGTAACCTCAGACAAAGGCTGCCCTGATTCAACAATAAAACAAATAGAAGTGTACAGCCCTGTTGCAGACTTCGGTTATAACAACATCTGCTTTTATGACACCACCCTATTTGCCGATTCCTCCACAACAACAGACAGCATCATCACCGGCTGGGACTGGAATTTCGGGGACGGCAACTCTTCAACTGCTCAAAGCCCTTCAAATAAATATTCTTCCATCGGCGATTACAGTGTTTCATTGAAAATCACAACATCTTTCGGGTGTGAAGACAGTATTACAAAAAATATCACAGTATATGAATTACCTGTTGCTGATTTTTCTTTCCCTGTGATATGCCTTGATAATCCTGCGACTTTTACAAACCTGACATTTGACACCAGCGGGTTTTCAACATGGCAATGGGATTTCGGAGATGCCACACCTGTTGAAACCGACCAGGATCCTCTACATGCATTCGGCAGTGTGAATAATTTTAACGTTCAGCTGATCGCTACCTCAGCACACAACTGTAAAGACACTGTCCGGAAAGCAGTTACTGTCAATCCTCTGCCTATACCTGACTTTACAAAATCAGATGTCTGCCCCGGCATAGACATAACCTTCACAGATTCCTCATATATTACCAGCGGTACTATAACTACATGGAGCTGGGATTTTGGAGATGACAGTACTGCATCAGGAAATATTGCAACCCACCGGTACTCAAACAGCGGATTTTATGACGCAACACTCACCCTCACATCTGATAAAGGATGTATTGACTCCATAATCAAAACTGTTGAAATATATTACATTCCTGTTCCTTATTTTTCAAATAATACTGCATGCCTTAATGAAACAACAAATTTTACCGATTTATCCACAGTAACCAACAGCAACATCACATCATGGAGCTGGAATTTCGGCGACGGCAACTCTTCAACTGCCCAGAGTCCGTCACACCTGTATTTCGGCCCCGGCGACTATGACGTTACGCTGAGTGTGGTATCAAACCACTCCTGCTCCGACGATACGACAATAAGTATTCATATAAACTACCTGCCTGTCGCTGATTTTTATGTCATTGATACAATATGCGGTAATATAGCTGCCGTATTTTCAGATTCATCCGTAAACCCTGCTGACGGGTTTATAAACTCATGGTACTGGGACTTCGGAGACGGCGAAAACTCAGACAGCACAGATCCTTCACATTTATATAATGATGATGGTTTATTCTCAGTTACCATGGCAGTGGGCACCAACACAGGCTGCAGCGACACTTCACAGCGGTATATTTATGTACTGCCTTCTCCCGTGGCAGGTTTTAACGCTTCCCCCCAGCCGACAGACATACTTAAACCTGATATATCATTTACCAACACATCTTCCGGAGCAACAAGCTGGTCATGGGATTTCGGAGATTCGGATTCTTCTGTTGTGCTGAATCCAAATCACACCTACATAACTGACGGCTCATACAATGTTATCCTGATCGTATCCAATAGTGCAACAGGATGCTCTGACACAATCATAAAAACAATTATTATCAAACCATATTTCACTTTTTATATTCCCAACGCCTTTACTCCGAATTACGACCATCTGAATGATATTTTTAACGGTTATGGCATGAGTATTTCTGAATACCATCTGTATATTTTCAACAGGTGGGGGCAGGTGATATTTGAAAGCAATGACCAGTATGAGGGATGGAACGGCAAAGCAAAAAACGGCAACGCCAGGGAAGAATGCCAGCCCGGACAATATATTTATGAATTCCTCCTGAAAGACAAACTGGGCAAAAGACATACATTTATAGGATGGGTGGAACTGATAAAATAAAAAAGGTTCTATGAAAAAAATATATTTTATTATATTAATATTTGCCTCCCTGCATTATGTGTGTGTTTCACAACAAGAAAAACATGATACTGCTATAAATGATTATGTCATTATTAAAATTAATCCGCCACAATTATTTATTAATGAAATATCTCTTTCTCTTGAAAAAAGCATCGGCAAAAGACTAAGCATTGAATCAACAATAGGTGTAATTTATGATACTGAAGTTGAAAAATGGGATCATCAAAGTCATCCCGGCGTATTTGCAGGTAGCCTTTCACATTATTATACAGGTGGAACAAATAACCGACCAAATGTCAGTAAAGGTGCTATATTAAAATTCAATATGCGATATTATCTCGGAAAAAAATTATATTGGTACTTTTCCCCTATGCTTATCTATAAATACCTTTATTATAATAAAAAAAGTATTTTAGAAGAGGATTATGGCGGAGGGTCGGGAATATTTTATACACAATCTGAAAAAAGCCATGTTATAGGGCTTAGTATATTATTTGGAAGAAATTCACCAAGAACTAAAGGTTTTCTTATAGATATATTTACCGGTATTGGCGGCCGTGCAAGAATTGGTCAAAGGATAATATATGAAGAGGAGAACACAACTAGTGGATATCCCCTTTTTCATCTTTTTGTCCCACCTGAAACAGAAAATATTTTCTGTTTCAGGTGACACAAAACCACCAAACACACCCAACA
>CAZSJF010000128.1:0-7789 GCA_964606705.1 uncultured Bacteroidales bacterium | reverse complement strand
TGTGTTGGGTGTGTTTGGTTGTTTTTTGTTAAACCCGTATTAACAGGAGTCCTTGTTGTAACATTTTTGCAGGTACTTATTATGAAGGAGTATCTCTATCAACCAATAATGGTACAACATGGACTCCTGTTAATACGGGTTTAACAAATACTGATGTCCAAACTTTAGCCATTAGTGGGAGCAACATTTTTGCAGGTACTCATGAAGAAGGAGTATTTCTGTCAACTAATAACGGTGCAACATGGACTCCTGTTAATATGGGTTTGATAAATACCAATGTCCTCACTTTAGCAATCAATGGCAGTAACATTTTTGCAGGCACTAATGGTGGAGGAGTATTTCTGTCAACCAATAATGGTACAACATGGGCACCTGTTAATACGGGCTTGACAAATAACATTATCATTTCTTTAGCTATCAGCGGTAGTAACATTTTTGCAGGCACTTATGGTGGAGGAGCATTTCTGTCAACTAATAACGGTGCAATATGGACTCCTATTAATACGGGTTTGACGAATAATTCTGTCATTTCTTTTGCATTCAGTGGAAATAATATTTTTGCAGGTACTGGGGGTGGAGGAGTATTTTTGTCAACAAATAATGGTGCAACATGGACTGAAGTTAATACAGGAATGACAAGTAACATGGTTTACTCTCTAGCTACCAACGGGAGCAACATTTTTGCTGGCACTTATGACAAAGGAGTATTTCTGTCAACCAATAACGGTACAACATGGACTCCTGTTAATACTGGTTTACCAAATACTTACATCATTGATTTAACCATTAGCGATAGTAGCATTTTTGCAGGTACTTCGAGTAAAGGAGTATGGAAACGTCCCTTGTCTGAAATGATAGGAATAGAAGAATTAAGTAAAAAAGACGATCTATTGATTTATCCAAATCCTGTGAAGGACATACTTACCATAGGAACAAACTATACCGGTAAGTCATACACAGAAATATGCAATATGCAGGGACAGATAATAGAAAATTTTATATTCAAAAGAAATTATCAGACAAACTTAGAAAATATAAAAAGCGGGGTATATTTAATAAGGATATATACAAATGAAGGTGTAACAACGAAAAAGTTTGTTAAGTGGTGATAACAGATTGCATCCTGTTTCTAACAACAATTATACACAAGTGGTAAAAAAAGAAATTAAAAAATTTAATTTTATATAAAAGAGAACCCATGAAAAAAATCACTCTCTGCTTTTTTGTGATTATCGGTATAATGCAAACCAACCAACTTGCAGCACAGTGGCAACAAACCAATGGTCCTTATGGCGGTCACATAAATTGCTTAGCAATAAACGGGAGCAACATTTTTGCCGGTACTAATTCCGGAGTATTCCTGTCAACAAATAACGGGGCAAGCTGGACAACAGTGAATACCGGGCTGACAAATACTAATATCCATGCTTTAGCCATCAACGGAAACAACATTTTTGCCGGTACCAATAATGGAGTATATCTGTCAACTGATAACGGCACAAATTGGACTGCAGTAAATACTGGTTTGATAAATACTTATATCAGTGCTTTAGTTATCAACGGGAGCAACATTTTTGCCGGAACTTACGGAAGAGGGATATTTGTGTCATCCAATAACGGCGCAAGCTGGACTCCAATTAATAAAGGATTGAAATATATTGGTATCAGTACTTTAGCTATAAGCGGCAGCAACATTTTTGCAGGAACCGGAGGGGGGATAATATATATGTCATCCAATAATGGCACAAGCTGGACTGAAGTTGATTCAGGATTGCCAAATACTTATGTTTATGCTTTCGCCATAAGCGGGAACAACATTTTCGCCGGTACTGAAAATGGAGTGTATCTATCAAATGATAATGGCACAAGATGGACTGCAATGAATACAGGTTTGACAAATACTCATGTCCATGCTTTAACCATAAGCGGCAGCAACATTTTTGCAGGAACTGAAAACGGAATATATATATCAACTAATAATGGCGCAAGCTGGGCTGCAGTGAATACAGGATTGACATGTCTTGATGTTTTTGCTTTAGCCATAAGCGGGAGCAACATTTTTGCCGGAACTGAGAATGGAGGACTATTTCTGTCAACCAATGATGGTGCAAGCTGGTCCCCAGTAAATACAGGATTGCCAAATAAACGTATCTCTAATATAGTTTTCAGCGGGAGCAACATTTTTGCCGGAACCAGAGGAGGAGGAGTATTTCTGTCAACCAGTAACGGTGCAAATTGGACTGCAGTGAATACAGGATTGACAGGTCATGATGTCTCTGCTTTAACAATAAGCGGAAACAATATGTTTGCCGGAATATGGGAAGAAGGAATATTTCTGTCAACCAATAATGGCGAAAGCTGGTCTGAAGTTGATTCCGGTTTGGCAAATCCTTATATCTATACTTTAGCCAAAAACGGGAACAACATTTTTGCAGGAATCTATGGAGGAGTATTTATGTCAACCAATAACGGCACATTCTGGTCTGAAATTGATTCGGGTCTGACAATTCCTTATATCGTTGCTTTAGCCATAAACGATACTAACATTTTTGCCGGAACCAGAGGAGGAGGAATATTTATGTCAACCAATAATGGCGCAAGCTGGTCTGCAGTGAATACAGGATTGACAAATACTAATGTCCGTCCCTTAACCATCAGCGGAGGCAACATTTTCGCCGGGACCAAAGAAGGAGGAGTTTTTCTTTCAACCAATAATGGTGCAAATTGGTCTTTAGTAAATGCGGGGTTGACAAATACTGATATCCTTTCTTTAGCCATCAGCGGGAACAATATTTTTGCCGGAACTAAAGGGGGAGTTTGGAAATGTTCCTTGTCGGAAATGACAGGTGTAAAAAATAAATTGAAATAAAAATGTTTATCAAACTTTGATATTATGACAATTTGACACAAAAAAACAATTGGCAAAATATTTGTTCAGTGAACAATACAATAAGTAATAAGCAATAATCAATGATCAATTAAAATATGATAGATAAAGCAAAAGAACAGGAAACAGAAGGTATAAAAGAAACATCTCCGGAACAGGAAAAGCCGCAGGAAGAGCAGCAAAAAGAAACCGATGAAAGTAATGAGCCTGCAAAACCCTTTGAAAACAAAGGTTCAAAATTATCATTCAGAAAAAAAGAAAAAGAAGAACTGAAAAAACAGTCTGAAGAATCAAAAAAACAAATTGAGGAATTAAATGACAAATACCTGAGGCTTTATTCGGAATTTGACAATTACCGCAAAAGGACAATAAATGAAAAAATGTCATTGATAAAAAACGCTTCTTCCGAAATGATAGAGACACTGCTTCCTGTGCTTGACGACTTTGAAAGAGCTTTAAAATCAATGGACAACACAGAAGACACAAAAGCAATAAAGGAAGGTGTTGATTTAATATATAACAAATTAAAAAACATGTTGATTCAGAAAGGGCTTAAAGAGATGAAGTCTGTGGGCGAAATGTTCAACACCGATATGCATGAGGCGTTGAGCCAGGTACCTGCCGGCAGCGAAGAAGACAAAGGCAAAGTTGTTGAAGAAATTGAAAAAGGATATTTTCTGAATGATAAAGTGATAAGATACGCTAAGGTCATTGTTGCAATGAACAATATCAATGAGCAATGAGCAATAAACAATAATCAATAAATTAAATAGTAATTTTAGATTTTTACTACATATATAAATGGCTAAGAGAGATTATTATGAAGTATTGGGTGTTTCAAAGAATGCCACAGATACGGAGTTAAAAAAGGCTTACAGGAAGCTTGCCCTGCAGTATCATCCTGACAAAAATCAGGGGAATAAGGAAGCGGAAGAGAAATTCAAGGAAGCTGCTGAAGCATATGAAGTGTTGAGTGATGCTGACAAACGCAGGCGTTATGACCAGTTTGGACATGGTGGATTCAGCGGTGCAGGAAGCGGTGGCGGATATAACATGGATATCAACGATATCTTTTCGAGATTCGGCGATATTTTCGGAGATGCTTTCGGAGGAGGCGGGTTCAGTGGTTTCGGAAACTTCGGCAACTATGGCGGTGACAGAAGGGGAAGAAGAAGGGTGAACAAAGGTTCCAACCTGAGGATAAAAGTAAAACTGACACTTGAAGAAATTGCCACAGGTGTTGAGAAAAAGATAAAAGTCAACAAATACGTGGAATGTTCCGTATGCCACGGAAGCGGTGCAAAAGGCGGAGGTGCATACAGCACATGTTCGGCATGCCGAGGCACAGGACAGGTTACAAAAGTTACCAACACATTCATAGGGCAGATGCAGACTACGACAGTTTGCCCTCACTGCGGCGGCGACGGACAGATAATAAAAGACAAATGCCCAAAATGTGCAGGAAACGGAATAGTAAGCGGCGAAGAAATCATCACTATAGACATACCTGCCGGTGTGGCAGAGGGGATGCAACTCTCCGTCTCTGGCAAAGGCAATGCAGGAGCAAGAAGCGGTGTACCGGGAGATCTGGTCATACTCATTGAAGAAATAGAACACCCCGAATTAATTAGGGATGGCACAAACCTTTTATATGAACATTATATCAGTTTTCCTGAAGCTGCAATGGGAACCACCATCAGTGTGCCCACAACAGACGGAAAAGCAAAGATAAAGATAGAACCCGGAACACAGGCAGGAAAAGTTTTAAGATTAAGGGGAAAAGGGCTGCCTGACGTAAACTCATATTCCAAAGGAGACCTGCTTGTATATGTAAATGTATGGACACCCACCTCATTATCAAAATATGAAAAAAGTATCATAGAAAGCCTGCAGGATTCTCCCAATTTCAAGCCAGATCCTTCAAAAAAAGACAAAGGGTTTTTCTCACGCATGAGGGAGTATTTTAATAGCTAGACTGTCCAGAAAGACTTATTGTAGCACATAAAAGAATTCTGTCATGCAACAAAAATGAATTCCCAATGCAAAATCAAATAGTAAAAGAACAATTCAACAAACAAGCTGAAAAATTTGCTAACTGGTCAATAGGTAAAAATATTGACTATTTAGATGCATATTTTAACTTTTGTGGTATCAAGCCTGCAGACAGACTTCTGGACGTTGCATGCGGACCAGGTGAGTTTACCATCTATATTGCAAAAAAAATATCAGAAGCACGCGGAGTAGATATATCTGACAAAGAAATTGATATTGCCAAAAAGTTAATTAAGGAATTTGGCCTTAAAAACGTTGGATTTGATTGTTCCGATGTTGAACATTTACCATATAATGATAATTCATACTCAATAGTTGTATGTAAATCTGCATTTCACCATTTTATAAATCCAAATAAGGTATTTAAGGAAATGGTCAGATGTTGTGAGAAAAGCGGCAAGATTAGCATTCAAGACATAGTTGCATATAAAGATAAAAACGTAAATGATTTTTTTGAAGCTTTCGATAAACTTGTAGATATAAGCCATAACAGGGTTTTATCACAAAATGATTTCAACAAACTTTTTCCAGATAACAAAATTGTCAAAACAGGGGAATTTAGAATCGATGTAGATCTGAATGTCAATGAATATCTGGAACACGCTCAGCAGGATAAGAAAAACAGGATAGAGATTCAAAAGTTACTAAAAAAAGGTAAAAATGATAATAAATTTTCAGATTACTTATTTTTTAAAAATGACGAACTATATTTTAAGCGCCCAGTATATTTAATAATTGGAAATAAATAATTTACGTTTTACCAGATACGAAGTTACAAACTTCTCACCACCATTAAGGGGCAAAAGAAAATATTTACAAAATTGATTTCCGTCAGTATAATTTTACATATCTTTGAACTTTAAATTTTCTTAATTTATCATGAGTCTGCTTACTGCAACCAATATAACAAAGAAATACGCAAATCATACTGCCCTTGACGGGGTAAGCATATCTGTAAACGAACAAAGCATTTTCGGCCTGCTCGGGCCAAACGGTGCAGGAAAAACAACTCTGATAAGAATAATAAACCAGATCATTGCCCCTGACAAAGGTGAATTATTTTTCAGGGATGTAATACTTAATCCTGCACACACAAGCCTTATAGGCTACATGCCTGAAGAAAGAGGATTATATAAAAAGATGAAGGTCGGTGAACAGGCACTTTACCTCGCACAACTTAAAGGATTAAACAAAAATGATGCTTTAAAAAAGCTTAAATACTGGTTTGAAAAGTTTGAAATACAAAACTGGTGGGATAAAAAGACAGAAGAGCTTTCAAAAGGGATGCAGCAGAAAATACAATTTATCGTCACTGTATTGCATGACCCTAAACTACTTATATTCGACGAGCCCTTCAGCGGATTTGACCCTATCAACGTAGATATTGTCAAAAAAGAAATACTAAGGCTAAGGGATGAAGGGGCCACAATAATTTTCTCCACGCATAACATGGAATCTGTTGAAGAGATATGTGACCATATCGCTTTAATAAACAAATCAAAAACCATACTGGAAGGCAAAGTAAAAGATATAAAAAAGGCCTATAAGCCAAATATTTTTGAAGCCAGCATTTCCGGATTTAAGGGTAATCTGGAAGAAATCCTGAAAAATAATTTCGAGCTGATCGAAAAATATAATGATGATGAATATACGAAAATCAAAGTGAAGATTTCAAGTTCATCCTCACCAAATGACCTGATACAGGCAATCATACCTCATGCAATGATTTATTCATTTAATGAGATAATGCCTACAATGAATGAAATATTCATAAAAACTGTAACAAAGAATAATTAAACTTAGACAACTTATCAGATAAACGTGAAGACCAGAATAACAATACTGACAATAATAACAACTCTGTTCATTTCATTTGTTTTTTCACAACAAAGCACTACCGACAGCCTTTTAACATTGCTGGATAAAGTTAAGGATGGAAACAAAAGAACTGACCTATTAAATAACCTATGCAATGAGTACACAGGCAATAATCCTGATAAAGCACGATTTTACAACAAGCAGGCATGTGATTTAGCTAAAAAGTTGGGATACATGAAAGGACTCGCAGATTCCTATAAATACCTTGGAGTAATATATCTGAATGAGGGTGATAAAAACAAAGCGTTGATGTATTCCGAAATGGCCTTGAAAATATATATAGAAATTGACTATAAACAGGGCATAGCTAACTCTTATAATAACATCGGCCTTATTTATTACTTACAAACCCGTAATGACAAAGCCTTAACTTCTTATTTCAACTCTTTAAAAATATTCAAAGAACTGAATGACAAAAAAGCCATAGCAGATTCATACAGCAATATGGGTCTTATATATAAAGTAAAAGGTAATTTTAACAGGGCTTTGATTTATTACCGCATGTCATTAATAATATACACGAAAGAAAAAGATATATTAGGTGCAGCAGATATTTATAACAATATTTCAACCATATACAGGATAAAAAATAAACTTGATACAGCATTACATTATCAGCTAAAATGTATTAATATATATAAAAAATCAGGCAATAAGCAGAATCTGTCAGACAGCTATATTAACATTGCAACTATTTACTCAGCAAAAAAGAAAACTGATAAAGCCCTATACTACCTTTTCAAGAGTTTAATTATAAGTAAAGAAATAAATTACAAAATGAATATCGGCTATGCTTATCACAATATAGGAAGGATATATTTTATATGTGACTACCATGATAAAAAAGCATTTGATTATGTTAATAAAAGCTTAAAAATATCACAAGAGATACAGGATATTCAGACAATAAAAGACAACTACCTTTTATTATCTGAAATATATGCCAAACAAACACCAAACACACCCAACACA
>CAZSJF010000127.1:0-7871 GCA_964606705.1 uncultured Bacteroidales bacterium | reverse complement strand
TCACTTCACTGTGGCCAGAATTTCCTGCAAATCCAAGTATGTTAATACTTAAACTCAATAACAAAAACAAAATTGCCTTTAAAATATAATTTTTCATAGCTTATACTGTTTTAGTAAAAATTTAAGACGCTAAGATAAAATTTTTTTAGTATTATAAAAAAAATATATATAATTATTTATATACACCCCAAAGTTAATTTTTAATGTTTTTTTTCAATGTACTTTAAAAATAAATTTAAAGCTTCCCGTTTCCGGTCATCAAGTTGATAGTTTATATACTCTCCTATATACTTTTTTATGTCAAAATTAAAAATATTTTTTGATTCAACAGCTTTAAATTTATTCAAAACACCAAAATTAATAGCTTTATTAAAATTTTTTATTATCTCATGAGGCAACCTTTTATTTGCAACCCAACAAGCAAAAACGAAAGGCAAGGACGTTAATTTATGCCATTCATAGCTCAAATCATATGAATAACGAAATTTATCATATAATTCAAATGTCTTATCCCCTATTGCCACAATAGATTCCAGCTCCGATAAATCACCCGTTAATTCTGCGTTTATATTTTTCCAGACAGGCTTTATTTTCCAGCTTCTGGCGGCCAGTATCTTAGCCAGTTCTACGGATGTACGGGATTCAAAATCAAGATATATCTCCTTTATTTCAGGCAAGGCAACTTTACTTAATAATAAAACCGACCTGATAGGTCCATCCGCACCGATACAAAAATCTGTCAGTAAATAATATTCTTTAAACAGGGGTAATACAGCTACGGGGATCAAACCTATATCTACTTTATCATTTATTAGCTTGTCAGCACACACAGAAGGAATATCCAATTCAAGTTTATAATCAGTAAGATAATTGGAGTTTTCTATGCCATAAACAAAAGGGACAGTATTTATGTATGAAATAGCAGAGATTCTTAAAACATTCATCAATTCCCTTATTTTACAAATCAATCAAAATAAAAGACACATATAGTAAAACCATCTACGTCAAAGGAACTTCAATAATTTTCCCTTCATGGCATTTTACTGTACGTGAAGGAAAATTTCTTAACAATTCATTATTATGAGTTGCCATTAAAACAGCCTTTCCGTTCTTACTGATTTCAAATAACAGGTTCATTATGCCACCATAGGTTTCCGAGTCAAGGTTACCTGTAGGCTCATCTGCAAGAATAACATCAGGATTATTAATCAAAGCCCTTGCTATTACAAGACGCTGCTGTTCCCCGCCGGATAATTGATGAGGCTTTTTAAAACCTTTTGCCGACAAGCCGGCCTTATCCAATACATCATGTAGTTTTTTTTGCATCTCGGCTTTGTCCTTCCATCCTGTTGCTTTCATAACAAACATAAGATTATCAGCAACATTTCTGTCAGTAAGTAATTGAAAATCCTGAAACACAATCCCCAGTTTACGCCTGAAATAAGGTATTTCCTTTTTCCTGATTTTACCCAGATTATAACCTGACACAATTGCCTCACCCTTTAAAAGAGGCAGGTCTGCATATAAAGTTCTAAGCAAACTGCTTTTCCCGCTGCCCGTCCTACCTATAATATAAACAAATTCCCCCTTGCTTATTTTTAAATTCACATCTGATAAAACAAGCATATCATTTTGATATACGGAAATATTTTCAAGATTTATTATAGTATCCGAAGGCATAATAATCGTCAATCTAATTTTAGAATTTTATTATATGGTATCTTTTGAATTATGTTTTTTAACTCTTCCATTTTCACAGGAATATCTAGATTCTTTAATGATCTCTCTATATTATTCTGACAAAAATAAGCAATCAGGGTATATTCATCATCCCTTATCTGAATATAATCAGCGTTATCAGTACTTTTAATTTTCAAAATATACATTTTGTATTTATATAAAAATTCACCGGCAAATAATCCTATCAGCTACATAAGTAAATATTTGACAAACTATAATCTAATTATTGTCCTAAATATGATTTTAATAATCTGCTTCTCGAAACATGCTTTAGTTTCCGTATAGCTTTCTCTTTTATCTGCCTTACTCTTTCTCTTGTCAGATTGAACTGGGCGCCGATCTCTTCAAGTGTTAATTCATGGTTCATACCTATCCCGAAGTATAGTCTGACAATATCTCTTTCCTTTTCAGACAGGTGTGCAAGAGAACGGTTTAATTCCGTTGAAAGAGATTCATACATCAGTTTCTGATCAGCAATGGGAGAATCTTCATTAACGTATACATCCAGCAAACTCCCTTCCTCTCCTTTTATCAGGGGGGCATCCATAGAAACTGACCGTGATGAAAACCTCAATGTATCTTTTATTTTGTCTTCAGGAAGTTCAAGCGAATCGGCAATCTCCTCAAACAAAGGCTGACGTTCCAGTTTCTGTTCCAGCCTTGAAGAATGCTTTGAAATTTTATTTAACGACCCGACCTGATTCAAAGGCAATCTTACTATACGCGACTGTTCCGCCAGTGCCTGCAATATAGACTGCCTTATCCACCATACTGCATATGAAATAAATTTAAACCCTCTTGTTTCATCAAACCTCTTAGCAGCTTTTATTAATCCGAGATTCCCCTCGTTTATACAATCAGGCAATGATAATCCCTGATTCTGATACTGCTTCGCTACTGAAACAACAAAACGCAAATTAGCTTTACATAATTTTTCCAATGCTGCCTGGTCTCCGCTCTTTATTCTCTGTGCTAACTGAACTTCTTCTTCAGGAGTGATCAATCCTTCCTTACCTATATCCTGCAAATACTTATCTAGAGACTCTGTTTCTCTGTTTGTTATTGATTTACTTATCTTTAATTGCCTCATAAATAAAGTAATTATCTGAATTTCGTTAGAAATATTTATTATCTGCAAGAATACAATATTTTAATCAAAATCAAAAATTGTAATCCAAAATAATTTATTAACAATTTTCTTAATTATAGAAATATCTGATTATTATTTAACAATTATAAACTTATTTATCTTTTTTATTAATTTCGCAAACGAATTCGCTCATGAAAAAAACAAACTTAAATATATTATTCCTCATTTCCGGCCTGATTATCGGGATTGTTATAGGAAAATTCATTATCAACTTCAATATCAAAAGATCAACTTCCAAACACACCAAAACGCCTGCCGACACTACCCTCAGCTATTACAACAACAAAATATCTTCTTATAACGCAGCCAGAAAAAATCAATCTAAAGAAATAAAAAAACAAGCTAAAAAAGGAGATGACACTTTAAATCCCCTATACACTACTAATACTTCAGAATATACTGACTCTGCCAACAATGAGGACGGTTATTACAAAGAAGGTGATGATGTTTATGTTATGAAGGACATACTGCTCCTTTCCAAAAAAATTGAACTTACCAGTACAGGTAAAAAAGACAACGCTCAATACACTTCAGATAAATCCCTTGACTCTCTGCTGCTTGACGGCGATGGAAAATCTTCACATAAAAAAAATAAAAATGTGATGGATGTCGAATTCTGGCAATCACCGGTTAATTACAAGGGATACAAAGCAACGGACAATAAGCTGATATTATTCGGGATATTCGGGGCAGACTCTGTTTCCCTTTACAACTCAAACGATTCAATATTCATGAAATACCTCAGTAAATTTTATATCATTGAAAAAAACGACGAATTCAGCCCTTTAAAACAAATAAAAACACCATATTTTATCAAACGTTCAAAATGACACTACATTTCTTTAAATACCAGGCAACAGGCAATGACTTTATAATTGCCGACAACAGAAATAAAAACCTGAACCTTTCCGAAAAGCAGATCGCCGTGATGTGCCACAGAAAATTCGGCATAGGTGCAGACGGGTTGATATTATTTGAAAATATTGCAGAATATGACTTTAAAATGACATATTACAACTCTAACGGCAAAGAAAGCAGCATGTGCGGAAACGGTGCAAGATGCACCGCTGCATTTGCCAATATGCTCGGCATTGTTAAAAATAAAACAAGATTTTCAGCCTGCGACGGCGAACATTATGCAGACATAACAAGCCTTGAAGGAAATAATGCCATGGTCAGCCTTAAAATGCAGGATGTAAAGGAATATAAAACTTTCGGTGAAGATATTTTTTTGAATACAGGCTCACCTCACTATGTCAGATTTGTCAGCAACTACAACGACATGGATGTTGTTGAAGAAGGAAAAAAATTAAGATATAATATTGATATAAGCAAGTCTGGCACGAATGTTGATTTTGTTAAGACAGAAGCAAACCATCTTTTTGTCAGAACCTATGAAAGAGGCGTCGAAAATGAAACCCTGTCATGCGGCACAGGTGTTGTTGCATCAGCACTTGCTGCGTCAGTAAAGAATAAGGACAGCATGAACCCGTGCAATATAAAAACGCTCGGGGGCGACCTAACCGTTAAGTTCAAAAATGACGGCGGCAAATTTCATGATATATGGCTGGAAGGTTTGGCTTCACTGGTTTTTAAAGGAGAAATCAACATTTAAACCATATAAACCATGAAAACAATATTAACAGGGATAAGCCTTATCTTATGCTTTACCCTTAATTCCTGCGCCCAGATTAACTTCGGAAAAGAACTGAACAAAGTCAAAGATGACATTAGCAAAAACAACAACAATTCAGGTCTGACCAATGAAGAAGTAATTGCCGGACTTAAGGAAGCCCTCACTGTCGGCACAAACAATTCCTCATCTAACGCTTCAAAAGAGGATGGTTTTTATAAAAACCCTGAAATAAAAATACCTTTTCCCAAAGATGCGGAAAAAGTGAAAGAAACTGTGGAAAGCCTCGGTATGCAGAAACAGGTAGAGGAATTTGTATTATCTCTTAACCGTGCTGCGGAAGAAGCTGCTAAAGAGTCTGCTCCCATTTTTATTGATGCTGTCAAAACCATGACAATCACTGACGGGTTCAACATACTAAAAAGCTCAGATAACGCTGCAACCCAATACCTGCAGGATAAAACCACAGCCCAGTTGAAAGAAAAATTCCAGCCCAAAGTGCATGAGGCAATACAAAAAGTCAACGTAACAAAATACTGGACACCTTTAATAACCAGATATAACACTGCAACACAGCTTACCGGCGGAGAGAAAATAAACCCCGACCTTGATGCCTATGTTACAGAAAAAGCTATTGAAGGATTGTTTAAACTTATTGCAGGCGAAGAACTGAAGATACGCAAAGACCCTGCCGCACGCGTTACGGATTTGCTGAAGAAAGTGTTTGGTGAGTGACAATGACATTCTTGCTAACACAGGTTTGAAACTGTAAAAAAATCAATTTTCCGTATATTCTGGAATTGTTTTTATTTTCTCTCGTAAGGTTTTTCTATCAATTCCTAAAATTTCTGCAGCTTTTGTTTTATTACCTTTCACAGAATTCAATACATTGTTTATATGTTCTATTTCAACTTCATGCAATGTTCTATGAATATTATTTTTCTGATTTATATTAAACCTCATTATTTGCGGAAGATCATTCAAGCTAACAACATTATTATCAGACATAACAACTATATGTTGTATTACATTTTCAAGTTCACGGACATTACCGGGCCAGTAAAAATTTCTCAACCTGTCTAACACAGTGTTTGTGAGATTTGGAATGCTCTTTTTATATTCCTCGGCATATTTTTTAAAAAAATACTTTGTCAGAAGAATTATATCTTCACCTCTCACTCTCAGCGGTGGAACATTTACCGGAATAATATTTAATCTGTAATACAAATCTTCTCTGAAATTGCCATCCTTAACCATTTCCTGCAGGTTGGTATTTCCAGCAGCTATTACTCTTACATTAACTTTCTGTGGTTTATTAGAACCAACCATATATATTTCTTTTTCCTGTAAAACCCTAAGCAATTTAACCTGCATGGATTTACTTGTCGTGCTTATTTCATCTAAAAATATAGTTCCACCATCAGCAGCCTGAAAAAAGCCACCTCTTGTTTCATAGGCTCCAGTAAATGCACCTTTTGCATATCCAAACAGTTCACTTTCCAATAATTGTTCAGGTATAGCGCCACAGTTCACAGCAATAAAAGGAGAGGCGCCTGCCTGCTGCTGTAATGTATGGCTCTTGCTATTAATTCTTTCCCTGTTCCTGTTTCACCTGTTATCAGAACAGTTGCCAGAGAAGAAGATGCCTTTTTGATAATTTCATAAATTTTTTTCATCACCTCAGACTCTCCGATTATTCCGCTTGGTGAAACATAGTTGACTATTTTGTTTATTGTTTTCTGCTGATTTATTTTTTTAAAAAGATTTTCAACAGCTGCAAATAATTCCTCATCTGTAAATGATTTTATCAGATATTCCTCGGCACCTAATTTTATCGTTTCAATAGCATCTTTTATTGACGGATAACCTGTGATTACAAGGACCTCTATTTTTTTATAATTTTCCTTAATGAATTTAATCAGGTCTATGCCGCTATAATTAGGCATTTTCAAATCCGTAATTACCAAATCTACATGATTAATTTTTAAAATTTCAATTGCATCAGGAACACTCAATGCAGTATAAACATTATATCCCTTGATTTTTAAATTTCTGCTGACAATTTCTATAATGTTTATTGAATCATCAACAACCAGTATGCTTCCTTCATTTTTCATCTTTAAAATATTATATATTACAACAAATAGGTAATGTTATCTCAAACACTGTACCGTTATTAACTTTACTTCTGACATTAATTTTACCATTATACGACTTTATAATATTATTGATAACAGACAGACCAAGTCCTGTTCCTGTTTCTTTTTTGGTAGTAAAAAAAGGTTCAAAAATTTTGCTCATAATATCTCTTTTTATTCCTACACCTGTATCTCTTATTGAAAGACATATTTCATCTTTTCTTAATTTCGTAGTAATATTTAATTTTCCTCCGTGTGGCATCGCCTGTATGGAGTTCACCATTAAATTTACAATAATCTGATTAACGTGTATAGGATCAATTTTTATCTCAGGAATTTTATGATCAAGTTCTTTTATTATTTCTATACCCTCTTTTTCACAACGTGATTCCAGAAAATTAAAATCATTCATTATTGAATTATTGATATTTACATTTATCTTCTTTTGCTTATCCTGTCTTGAGAAAAATAAAAGCTTTCTGATTATTTCCCGTCCGTGTAAAGCAGAGTTTATTATTTTATTAACATCTTCTTTCGCTTCTTTTGTTATATTTTCATGTTTCAAAGTTAACTGTGCAAAACCAAGAATGCTTCCTATAGGTTCCGTAAGTTCGTGAGCAATACCAGCAGCAAGAGTTCCAAGAGTCGCCAGCCTGTCTGAATGTACAAGTTGCTGTTCAATAATTCTTCTTTCATTATTTTGTTCTATTCGCTCAATCATCTGGCTTATTTCAACACATACAGCTTTGATTAATTTTCGTTCCTCTCTGAGAAATGGGTTACCTTGTGAATTCCCATTATAAAATACCTCTATATACCCTCTGACGTTATTTTTTATAATTATTTTCTCCCTTTGAAAATACTTACGGGTTTTAATAATAATATCGTTATTATAATACTCTTTTTTGTCAAATAATATTTTTACAATTGTTTTTTCAGGTATCTGATACCCATAAGGAATAATACTAATTATTTTTTTCAGTATAAATCCTATGTTATTATTACCATCAGTGGATATTTTATTAAATATTTTTGATATAGAATAAAGACAATTTAACTCTTTAACTCTTTCCTTTAATTTAAATTCTAAAGTATTAACAGTTTTCATACTCATTTACATAAATAAGGCGGGTATAAATCACCCGCTGCGGGAAATAATTACCCGTAAAATTAAACATTTTTTTCTAATAAAAAAATTATAAAAATATTT
>CAZSJF010000126.1:0-7901 GCA_964606705.1 uncultured Bacteroidales bacterium | reverse complement strand
TGTGTTGGGTGTGTTTGGTTTTTGGTTTATAAAATTTCAATCCACTATCACTCATAATTTGTAATATTTTAAACCAAAATTAAAAAAAATCTAAAACTTACCTCATTTAATTTTTAAAATTGTTAATTTTGAGGTTTATAATCATTAAACAGTTTCACACCAAATAATAAAGTAAAGTAAGGTTTTTATGTCTATTATCACATTAATCAGCGACCTGGGGACACGCGACCATTATATCGGTGCTGTAAAAGGTGCTATAATAAGCAACTTCCCTGAGGTCCAGATTATGGATATTTCTCATGACATCGCTCCTTTTGACCTCAATAACGCTGCTTTTGTTCTGAGGAACTGCTATCACAATTATCCCAAGGGAACTGTCCATATTATAGGTATAAAGACAGAAGCTTCAAATGAAAGCCCTCATATAGCAGTTTTATTTGACGGGCATTACTTTGTGGGCGCTGATAACGGCATCTTTTCATTGATATTCGGGGACAGAAAACCTGAAAAAATCGTCGAGCTCAATGTCCTTCAGGATTCAGATTATTTTACTTTTTCCATACGGGATGTATTTGCAAAAGTTGCCTGCGACCTTGCCAGAGGAAAAAGCATAGAAAAACTCGGCACAATAATAGATAATGTGTCGCAGAGGATACTGCTTACCCCTATCGTTGAGGAAAGCCTTATCAAAGGCAGTGTGATATATATAGATTCCTACGAAAATATAATTACCAACATTTCGGAAAAGATCTTTAAAAGCATTTCAAAAGGAAGAAATTTCAGGATAACCTTCGGAAGCTATGTCATCACTGAGATCAGCAAATCTTATGACGATGTTCCTGTGGCAGAAACAGTGGCTCTTTTCGGTTCAACAGGAATGCTTGAGATCGCGTTAAATCAGGGAAAAGCAGGCAGTCTGCTGGGACTCGAAATAAACAGCTCAGTAAGAATTGAGTTTTTTGACTGATCAACTTAAAATACTTTATCTATAATTGCATTTTTTCCTATATAAATATTACTTTTGCAAAAAATTAATGACTCAACACACACACGCTTTCAACCACCGAAAATAGCTTTTGCTATTGTAGGTGGTCACACACACGCCCAGGTGGTGGAATTGGTAGACATACCAGCTTGAGGGGCTGGCGCCGTAACAAGCATGCAAGTTCGAGTCTTGTCCTGGGCACTTTTACAATGATCAATGAACAATAAACAATGATCAATAAACAATTAATAAGGAACAATTAATGATAGAAAATGTCGTTTATAATAAGGCGTATGCGTTTGCTCTGGATATTATAAAAATATACAAAACTTTAAAAAACAATAAGGAATATAGCCTTGCTGACCAGTTGCTGCGAAGCGGAACATCAATCGGAGCCAATATTGCTGAAGCAAATGGAGGTATTTCTAAAGATGATTTCTCAGCAAAGATGTCTATAGCATATAAAGAATCGCTGGAAGTAAAATATTGGCTGGATTTATTAAAAGATTCAAGCCTTTTAGATGAAAAACAACATTGTTTACTATATAATAACGCTGATGAATTGAGCAAAATACTATTCACTATCCTCAAATCATCAGGAAGAATTAAAAACAATGATCAATGAACAATTAACAATGAACAATGGGAAAAAAATATTGATAATTGTTCATTGCTCATTGTTCATTGATAAGCCCGGATGGCGGAATTGGTAGACGCGCTAGTTTCAGGGACTAGTGACCGTAAGGTTGTGCAGGTTCGAGTCCTGTTCCGGGCACTTTAAAACATCTGTAAATAAAGTATTTGCAGATGTTTTGTTTTTTATAAAATTATAATTGAGATTACATGTAAAAAACACCAGTGGTAAAATCCGCCACTTTCATCATCTTTGTATTATCAACTTCTGATTTAACATCAAGTCTTTTGTCTTTACAGCAACCATGTACAACCCATTATTCAAACTGCTTATATCAATTTGTTTTTGTTTATTTGTCAGCACTTCTGACCTTACCGCCCCCCCCATAATATTGTATATATCCAGAACTATATCTTCATTATATTTATTGTCAATATTCACATTAATAATGCATGAAGCAGGATTTGGATAAATTCCTATATCTTTATTTTTTTCAATTATACCTGTTGTAATATTATGTTTAACAACTGTTCCGTTTCCTCCTATGGCATATCCGACAATGCTATCGCTAAACTGAATATCATACAAAAAATTATTGATCTCGCTTATAGATTCATCCTGCCATGTGCTCCCGTAATCAGATGAAGTTAATATAGTAGCGTTATTACCTACAATGTAGCCTGTATTATAATAAAACCTGACACTATATAAATCAACAATAGAAGAAAAAGGAACAATATCCCAAGTCTCGCCTGCATCTGTTGTTTTCATAATTCCACCGGAAATTCCGACAACAATTCCTGTATCTCCATCAACAAAGCCAATTGACATCGGATTAGAAATTGAAACAAAAGAAACAGAATCCCAGTTGTCACCGCCGTCTGTTGTTCTGTACACCCCACCTATCTGCGAAACCACATATCCTGTGTCATTGGTTGGAAAATAAATATCCCTAAAAACTGAAACACCTATCGTATCACTATCCCATGTCTCCCCTGTATCGCCTGAACTAAAAATAACACCATTCATTCCAATCACAAATATTTTTTCATTATTTGCTGTCATCCCATATAAACTCATTGTTGGAGTTATACCCAGTACAGTATCTGTCCATGTTTCTCCCATATCAGTTGTTTTAAAAACCTTTCCTGCATCCGTCAGATATGCCATACTGCATAAAAAGCCAATGCTGTCATTAATAAAATACACTTCCGACAGAGTACAGTTTACACCTATATTAAGCGATGACCAGTTCTCGCCGCCATCTGTTGTCATGATAACTATTCCATTATCTCCGACTGCAAACACAGTATCGTTATTCAGGCAAAAAACATCGAGCAGATGATTTGTTGTATTTGTAGTCAACACACTCCAGCTTTGTGAAAAGGCAAAACCGCAAATACATGCAAAAAAAACTGTTACTATTTTTTTCATAAAGCCTCCTTGTTTTTTATGTTAATTTAATTTTAATTTAAAACCGGATGTTAAGTGCGAAGTTATAAAATTCCGTACAAAAAAAATTATTTCATCAATCTTTATTTTGTCTTCTCAAGAAAACTTACAAAATTTATATGTCCATATTTATTGCTCCCGCATATAAAATCCTTTGATCATTTAATAGCATATTTATGTCAAAATATTGTTTTTATTAATCAACATTTTTAATATCTTTGCTTAACTTGTGCAAGAAGTCAATTATATAATAAGATGTCTTATTTTTATAGTTTTTTTTAGCTAAATCATTATGCTCAACAGAATTATCATCTCATTAACTGTACTGTTAACAATCCTGAACAGTGCATTTTCGCAGGAAGAATCTTACAGCATATTCAACGAAAAATATAACGATATTTTCACTAATCCTGAAAATATAATTTTAACTTTTAAGAAAAATATTAAAAGCGAATTATCAAAATCAAAACCGGGAAATGACACATTGTCATTTTATTATCTGGCTGTAGGGCGCTGCTTTTATGAGTTACAAGAATACGACAGCGTTTATGCCAATTTCCGTGAAGCGCTTCAATATGCAGGGAAAACAGGAAATCTAATTAAAACAGATAATGTCATTCTTTCAATAACAGAATTTTTTAATAAGTCATTTGAAGAAGACTTTGAACTTTCCATACCTAAAAGGCAAAATGAAACTTCCGATGAATTTTTCTTCAGAGTAAACAGTATTTTAATGCAGAATAAAGATTCCATTTGGGTTGTCCTTTCAGGCGGGGAATTTGACGGCATATTCAAAGGTGCAAAAGGAGAAGCCCTGGGTGTTTTCAGTAAGGAAGGAAAAGGCAGGGAGAACACCGGACTCGGAAAAGCTGAGGTTATATTAGTTACCCGCAATTCTGCAACAGTACTTGTCAATCTTGTTGACACGTCAAGCTGGCAAACACTGGTCAATGAAGGAGATATGGTGCGGCTGCCTGCCATTACAGATAAAAAGCCATATAAAAGCATTTTGTCAGAGCTTGCTCAACTGAATATAGACTTCAATGATATCAGCAGCGAGCCACTGTATCACGTAAGGCAGTTTATTTTTGATGACAACCGTGAGTTTGAAGGTTATGTGCTGAAACTGATGTGTAAAGATGTTATTGCAACAGCTGAAATGATAAAGCCGATGATACCTGATAATCCCCAGTGGGATATCACCATAGAAAAAGGAAAATACGGCGGAAAAAAGATGGTTGATGTTATGGCTGACGTCACTCCCGATGACATAAGGTCATTTCTCTCTTTTGTTAAAAGTTTCCCCGGGAAATACATGGGGCATACATGGAAAATCAACGAAACCTTCGCCACATGGATAATAAACAGCGCTCCTCTCGGAGAAGAGGATATGCGGAATATGCTTTTTTCAGCAAAAGACGATAAAGAACTGGATACTATTTTTGCCCGTTATAAAACCGATATTGTTGACCTCGAAATGCAGACCCGTTTGCAAATGTATGTCGAGGATTCCTGTAAAAACGGGAAATTTGATGGAGCATTTAAGATTAATGAATTGCTCACAAAAATGGCAAACTTCTATAACGACGATAACTGGAAAGCATGGGCTTTTTACGATAAATCATACATAAAGGACCATCAGGAAAAATATGACGAGGCCGTTGCCGCTTACCTTCAGGCAAAAGAAATGTTTATTAAAACAGGCGACCTCACAGGACAGGCATTTTCTGTAAATAATATAGCTGTCATATACAATGATCAGGGTAAATACAATGACGCTCTGAAATATTACGAAGAAAGTTTCCAGGTAAAACTCAAATCTTTTGAAAAGGACAGTTCCGACAACTGCATTGAAAATATCGCAAATTCGCTGACAGGCAAAGGCATGTGTCTTGTAAACCTGAGCCGCAGTACGGAGGCATACGAAACTTACCAGCTGGCGCTGAAATATCTTGAAATATCAAATTCATTCAGCCTGGTAACCAGACGTGCCGACCTGTATAATTATATGGGAACAACACAGAGAAAACTTGGCAATTTAACTGAAGCCAGAAAATACTACAACATGGCTCTTTCAATCAAACGTGAATTGGGCGACAGGGCCGGTGAAGCCGATATTCTTGACAACATTGCTTATGTCACCGACAATACCACCGAAGCAAACAAAATGTATCAGCAGGCTTATCAGATAAAAATTGATCTGGGCGATAAAAGCGGAGCGGGATTTTCAATGTCAAACGCCGGACAAACATACTGGACACTCGGGGAATACCAGAAAGCAATAGATGCACATAATCTTGCTTTGAAACTGAGAACCGAAGCAAATGACCGTTCAGGACAGGCATATTCATATTCAAAACTCGGCGGATTATACAAAGCAAGCGGTGAGCCCACCAAAGCCATTGAAAATTACAATAAAGCCATTGAAATATATAAGGAACTAGGCAAAAAGAAAGAAGTTGCCGAAATATACAACGACCTTGGGACTAATTTTAATAATGTTAAAGATTACGAAAAGGCATTGATAAATTATACCGAAGCAATGAAGATATATGAGAGCATTGAAGCCAAGACCGAACTTGCAGGCAGTTATTCGGACATAGCTACGGTATACTATTCCTTAAAAGATTTTAAAAAATCCAAAGAATTCGAATATAAAGCATTGAAGATACAGGAAGAAACCGGCGACAAGGAAGGGCAGATGTATGTTTATCTCACAATCGGAGAAATAGCTCTTTTCTACGATTACAAACCCGATTCCGCAATGATCGATTATCAGAATGCTTTAAAACTTGCAGAACTAACCGACAGCAAATCAAATATTGCATATTGCAAAACATTTATTGCAAGGTTAAAAAATACTTCAGGCAAAACAAATGAAGCATTTCAGATTTTCGAGGAAAATCTGAAGACATATCAGGAACTTCAGGACAAATCTTCAGAAGCGGAAATGCTTATTGAATTAGGCGGATTAAAATCGGGAAGCGGTGATTTTACTGCAGCCGAAGATTATTATTCGAAAGCAAAAGAAATTGCCACAAGCAGCAACGACAACTATAATCTGTATCAGGCAATAATCTGCCAAAGCGAACTTATACGGAAGAAAGGGGATTATAAAACTGCCATTGAACTTGCAAATGAAGCACTAGAATTAAATAAAAAACAGGAAAACCTATGGGGTGTTGCCGTTTCCAATCTTGAACTCGGAAATATAAACAACGAAATGGGTGAATATAAAACTGCCCTTTCCTACTATCATATAGCCGATAGTCTGTACACATCTCTGGGAATAGAGATATCAAAATCAACCCCGCTGAATAATACCGGCACCATTTATTTCTGGCAGGGCAATTATGATGAAGCCCTTCCCTATTTTATGAAAGCTCATGAAATCGTAGTAAAATCAGGAGTTGACAAGTCTTTCCTTTCAATTATAAAAAGTAATATCGGGGAGATTTATTTTGAAACCAGAAAATTTGACGATGCACGGAAATGGCTGAATGAAGCCATAAATATAGGAAATGAATTAACTTCATACCGCGAGGTTGCTGATGCTCTCTCAATAATGGCAAAACTGAATTTCGAAACAAATACCTGCGCGCTTCAATTTCCACATCAAAACAAATAGGCAACACCAAGTACCTGTGGGAACCATTATACTGCCTCGCCTCACTTCAGAAAGAAACAGGAAAAACTGATTCGGCAATCAATACCTTAAAGGAAACAATAGTTGTTATTGAAACCATTAAAAATAAAATTGCCGGCGGTGTGGAAGCACAAAAATTATTTGCTTCGGGAAATACTAAAGTTGCCGTTTATTCAGATATAGTCGAATTACTGATGCAGAAAGGACGCGTTGATGAAGCAATGCAATATCTCGAAAGAGGCAACAACGAAAACCTGAAAACCAAATTCAAGGGATTGAATCTTAATTTTAACGACTCCAATAAAAATGAAGCCATAACTAAAGAAAAAGAACTGAAAAGCAAACTTGACCTTGCCGAAGAACAAATAGTAAAAGAAAAATCAAAACCTCAAACGGAACAGAATGAACAGCTTATTAAAAAACTCGAAGAAATAAAAACCGTCCATCAAGCAGAATATATTTCATTTGTAAATCAGGTTGTAACCCAGGAGCCGTCGCTTAAAAACTATTTCAGCAAAAGCGAAAACCCGATAAACTTCAGGGCACAGAAAAAGAACATTCCTAATGATATGGCTGTTCTGCTTTATCTTCTTTCCGACAACAATCTTTACATTTTTGCAGGTACTACCGACTCAGTAATTGCCAAAGTAGTAAAAGTCGACAAACCCACTCTTGAAAATGAAATTACCGATTTTTATACATCTTTAAAATCCCCTTCATTCCACACTAAAGTCAGAGGGGTACAAATGCTCGACACTGTCAATTTGGAAGATTCAACAAAAATGGAAAACTTTAAAGATAATTCTGTTGATTTATACAATATTTTAATACGCCCTGTAGAAGACATAATCAAAGGAAAAACCAAACTTGCCATTATTCCTAACGGTGTTTTATATTACATTCCTTTTCAGGCGCTGGGACAAAAAACTGATAAAGGATTTCATTATCTGATCAGTGATTACTCGGTTTTTTACAGTAATAAACTGAGTTATTTGTTTAATACTCTTTTCCAGGAAGATAACTCACCAAAACTTCTTGCAATAGGAAATGCCGACAAAACATTACCATTTGCCGAAGAAGAAGTGAAAGGGATTAAAAGCATTTTCACCGACTCAAAAATACTTCTTGAGGGGGAAGCCACAAAAAATGCCGTACTTACATTCCAGGGAAACTACAATATTCTT
>CAZSJF010000125.1:5285-7923 GCA_964606705.1 uncultured Bacteroidales bacterium | reverse complement strand
TGTGTTGGGTGTGTTTGGTTGGTTTTTTAATGCTGGCTAAAGATAAAAAAATAAAATATAACAGATTTAAATATAAATTATTAACTTTAAATAAAATGAGCAATGATGACAAGTATTCTAAGTATTTTATTAAGTGGTAGCTTCTTTGGAATTGAAGTTTTTGACAAAGAAGGTTTTTTTGAGCTGGCAATTAAATTCAGCTTTAATCTGCTGGTTGCATTGGTAATTGTACGATGCCTGTATTATTCAGTTACCAAACGCAAAGATTATCTTTTTACATATCTGTTAATAAGTTCGGTCGTATTTCTGTTGTGTTTCCTGTTGTCCAGTGTTAAGCTTCAGCTGGGGTTTGCACTTGGGCTGTTTGCGATATTCGGCATTATCAGGTACAGAACCGACCAGGTACCTATAAAAGAAATGACTTATTTATTTATTATAATTGCCCTTTCCGTGATCAATGCACTGTCTAATAAGAAAATCAGCTATTCGGAATTATTGTTTACTAATATTGTTATCATTATTATTACATGGGTGTTGGAAAAGGTCTGGTTGTTGAAATATGAATCCGTAAAAATAATTATATACGAAAATATTAATCTTATAAATCTGGGAAAAGAAGAGCAGCTTATTGAAGACATATCAAAAAGGACAGGATTAAAAATCAACAGGATTGAAATAGACAGAATAGACTACATGAAAGATGTAGCAAAGATAAAGATATATTACTATGAAGATGAGAATAAATTCAATATTTTTAATATTATGATTGGGAAAAGAAAGTAAATAATCAATCTGTGGGTTTAAAAAAGATATAATGATCTTTTATAAAAGAAAACATATAATATTTTTATATTCTGCTGTAAATATATTGGCTGCTTCACAGTTGTCATCACAGGAAAATGATTTTGTCGCATGGGCGGGTGTTAACTTTGAAAAAAAAGTCTCAGATAAACTCAAGGCGGGTTTTGAAACTGAAATAAGGCTGAATGAGAATATTTCCCAAATGGACCAGATACATTCAGATATAGGATTATCATACGAAATAAGCAATAACATAAAAATAGGCGGGTATTACAGATATACAAGAGAATATATAACAGACGGCAATTATTTCGGAAACTGCCACAGATATTATGTTGATTTGTCTTTTAAATATCCGGTCAACAGATTTACAATTGCCTACAGAGCCCGCTTTCAGTCGGAATATGCAGAAATGTACTCTTCGGAAAACGGCTTTGTTCCCGAATATTATAACAGGGATAAATTCGTGATAAGATATAACATAAGAAAGAATCCCGTATCTCCTTTTGCAAGCTGTGAATTATTTTATCAGCTGAATAATCCTGATGGCAATGAAATTGATAAGCTGAGATATGCAGCAGGAATAGAATACAAAATAAATAATGACAGCAATATAGACCTGTATCTGATGATGCAGCAGCAGGTAAATAAGAATGACCCTGTAAGGCTTTTTATTATAGGGACAACATATAGTCTTTATATTAAATAAATGGTGTTATTAATTGTAAAAATTATGAAAAAGGCAATTTTTATTTTAGGCATTTTTTTGTTGGTAGCTGGCAGATCTTATTCCCAGGACCTTTATGACATTAACACTGTCAGGACTTTTTATCTTGATTTTTATTCTCCTGACTGGGAAACGACCCTTGAATATTACTATGACAATGACATGGACGATAAGGTGTTGGCTGCTCTCACTGTGGACGGCATCACATACGACAGCGTAGGTGTTAAATTTAAAGGGAACAGTTCGATGAATCAGACAAATACAGGGGACAAGCGCCCGTTCAACATAGAACTGGATTATGTAAAAGATCAGAATTTATATGGATACACAATATTGAAATTGTCAAATATGTTCAAAGACCCTTCATTTATCAGGGAAGTTATGTCGTATGAGATTGTGCGTAACTATATGCCGGACTGTAGGTCTAACTTTGCTGTTGTTTATACCGATGGCACGCAGAGGGGATTATATGCAAATACGGAAGATATCAATAAAGATTTTATAGATAGCCGGTTTGGTTCCAATGATAATGCATTTTTTAAGTGTGACCCTGTTTCTTATGGAACTCCGCCGCCGACACCTCCAGGCTGCATTTCAATACCAGGAATGGCGACTGCCTTTGTAAAACTCGGAACAGATACTGCCTGCTATAAAAGTTATTATCAGAACAATGCCTCTACTGAAGACGGATGGATACCGCTTGTCAGCATGATATTAAAACTTAATGACAGCACTGTAAATGTGTATAAGGTACTTGATATTGACAGGATATTATGGATGTTTGCTTTTAACAATATCTTTGTGAACCTTGACAGTTATACTGGTTCAGGGCATAATTATTTTACCTATCAGGATGATTACGGCAGGTTTAATAATATTATATGGGACCTTAATGAAAATTTCGGATGTTTCAATGAGGGGATGAATCTCACCCAGCTGGAACAGATGAGTCCTTTTTATAATGAAACCAATGACTACAGGCCTATGATCAAAAAAATACTTGCTATAAGCGACTACAGAAAAAGATACATGGCGCATTACCGTACAATGATTGACGAACAGCTTACCAGTAATGCTATGAAGAACACAAACACCCAACACACCCAACAC
>CAZSJF010000125.1:0-5275 GCA_964606705.1 uncultured Bacteroidales bacterium | reverse complement strand
TGTGTTGGGTGTGTTTGGTGTGTGTGTTTAATGATCCTAAGAAACTATATACTTATACGGATTTTCATAACAGCTTGTCTCAGAATGTTGGTGGCGGCTTTATTATTCCCGGCATCAATGTGTTGATGGATGCACGATACACTTTTCTTATGTCAAACAGCGATGTTGCTCTTGCAGGGCCGGGTATCAGTGATGTTCAGCAGTCAGTCAGCGAACCGGCTTCCAACGATACTGTATGGATAACAGCTGATATATCGAATGTTGTGAATGCATGGCTTGCATACAAGAGTGAGTATTACGCACCTTTTGAATCTTTTCAGATGTATGATGACGGCAGCCACCACGACGGCTCGGCAAGCGACGGTGTCTTCGGTGCGGCAATACCTCCGTTCAGTCCTGCCACATCAGTGTATTACTACATCTATGCAGATAATAATGACGCAGGTAAATTTTCGCCCCAGCGTGCAGAATATGAATATTATTCCTATTCTGTTGAAGCGTATTCGCATCCTGCGGGAGACCTTGTGATCAATGAATTTATGGCATCAAATTCTTTGACTATTACAGACCAGGATGGCGAGTATAACGACTGGGTTGAATTATATAACAATACAGGACAAGAGATATCATTAAACGGGAAATATTTATCCGATGACTTTGCAGATCCGCTTAAATGGGCGTTGCCTGATACAGTGATAGGAGCCAATGATTATTTAATTATATGGATTGACAATGATGACACACAGGCCGGATTGCATGCGAGTTTTAAACTGTCACAGTCGGGAGAGGCTTTGATGCTTTCAGATGCAGTTGGCCTTGTGCTCGACAGTGTGTCTTTCGGAACTCAGTTTGCCGACAGCACATACGGAAGGTATCCTAACGGTACCGGCAATTTTACTTTTATGTCTCCTACTTTCAATGCGGAAAACAGTATTGTGCCTGGTGTGAGGCAGATAAATAAAAATAATGATAAGTTTGCTGTTTATCCCAACCCTGCAAGGGATATAATAAATATACTCATGCCCGGCGGATTGGCAATGAAAAATAATAAAGCGGAATTTTATAATATATACGGACAAAAAATAAGAGAATATATGATACCTGAAAATAAGTCTGTAATTACAATATCGACAAGCGGATTTTCAAAAGGAATTTATATTCTCAGAATAAATGATTGTCAGAGAAAGGTTATAATTAATTAAAATTATCATTTTAGATTCCGGAAATTATTTTTATGTCTTAATCTGATAGTATTAAAGGTATTGCATTTAATTTTCTTTCTTCTCCGTCAGGCCCTATAGCTTTGATTTCTTCAATGTATATTCTTGAATCTTTTTCCATTTTCCTGATAGTAGATTTTGCTTTTTCTGACAACATATTACCTTTAATAGGTATATCTATAACATCTCCTCCTATAACAGCAGAAACATTGAAGCTGGTAACTTTAAAAGATAATTCAAAATCAAAATCATCCCAACTTGTAGTAATAGAACCGTTGATCAAAGTGTCTCTTGAGATAAGACCTCCATCTATTCCTGCAATAAATGTCACGGGGTCGGGAACTCTTTTTACTTTGAACATCCTTGTGCCGACAGGCTTGATCTCACCATTAATATCAGCAGATACAGTTATGACAGCTTGTCCGGCCTGATCGCTTTTACATTTAACAATCCACCCCTTTCCCTTTTCATCTTTACTGATGGTGCCGCCGGTTATTGATACTTTGAGGTTTTCTTCAGGAATCCCTGAAACTGCAATATCCACAGGATTATCAACTCCGATATAAAAAACATTCATCTTTACTGCTGACACAGCAAGATTATAAGGTTTGTCATTGGTTTGTGGAGTTAAATTTAAACACATAAACATTACTGCTAAATAAAATATTGATTTTTTCATAATCATTAAATTTATTAAAGTTTCATAATTTACAAGTTAATAGAATGTCTTTTTTAAAACAGTGCTGAAACAAATATATAACAAAACTTTTCTTAAACCTAATTTTTATATTTCACGCAGGGACGCAGAGCCGCAAAGTAAATATAATCAATTTTTAATATGACGAGGTGTTATCAAAATAATCAGTTAGATTCAATTATTTTAAACAGTTCATCAAGTTTCGGTGTCAGGATGATTTCTGTCCTTCTGTTTTTGGCTTTGGCTTCAGCGGTGTTTGCCTTGTCAACAGGCTGATATTCGCTTCTGCCTGATGCAGACAGGCGCTGCGGATCTATTTTGCTGTTCTGTATAAGTATTTTGACAACGGCTGTTGCACGCATCACACTGAGGTCCCAGTTGTCTTTCAGGTCTCCCGAGCCGTTGTACGGCACATTGTCGGTATGGCCTTCTATCAGTACGTTTATATCGGTATTGGTTTCCAGCACTTTTGCTAATTTTTTGAGGGCATCAACGCCTTTCTGATTCACGTTATATTTGCCTGATGCAAACAGCAGGCTTTCTTCAAGTGAAACATAAACTTTTCCGTTTTTCTTGTAAATTGTCAGCCCCTTGTTTTCAAATCCCTGCAGTGCATCGGAAACCTTATTTTTTAAAGCATTTACAATAGAATCTTTTCTGCTCAGTATGCTTTGCAGTTCATTCAGCCTCATTTCCTTGTCTTTCATCTCTTCCTGTGATTGCTTTAGTTTTTCACTAAGTTCATCCAGAGAGGTTTTCTTTGCATTGAGCTCTTTTTCCATATCACCTAATTCCTTTTCCCTTTCATTCAGGTCCTTAAGCAGTTTTTCCATATCAGATCTGTTTCCGGCAAGATATTCCTTGTTCTTTTCAAGCAGCATGTTGTATGTGCTGTTAAGCTGTTCATAGGTGCTTGTCAGCCTTCTGATATCCCTGCCAAGGGCGGTTGTGTCATCAACAAGTCTTGTCATCTTGTGTTCCAAGTTTTCAACTTTGGACTCAAGTTCTGTCTTTGCGACTTTCAGCTGCTGATTCTCTGCCTTGAGATCGGAATTTTCTTTTTCACACTGCTGGCGTTTTGCATTAAGGTCTTCATATTTTCGGGCAGGGACACATGAATAAAGAAATGATAAAATTATAAATACAAAAAATAAGGATTTAACAAGTTTTTTCATAGTTGTAAGATTTTAGTTTGAAACAAAAATACAATTACTGATTAATTTTAAATCAGTTAAAGTGAACAATATACTAACATCAGATTGTTAAAAATCTATTTCAAGCAGGATGGGGCAATGGTCGGAATGTTTAGCTTCAGGGAGTATCACGGCTCTTTTCATTTTATCTTCGAGGGGTTTGCTTACCATGTGGTAATCTATGCGCCATCCCTTGTTGTTGGCCCTTGAATTATGCCTGAAACTCCACCATGTATAATTATGCGGTTCCTGGTTAAAATACCTGAAAGAGTCAATAAACCCGCTGTTGATGAAACGGCTCAGCCATTCCCGTTCTTCAGGCAGGAATCCCGAGCTGTCTGCATTGCCTATAGGGTCGTGAATATCAATGGGCTTATGGCAGATATTGTAATCCCCGGAAATTATAAGGTTAGGCCTTTCTTTTTTCAGATTATTGATGTATTCGATAAAATCTTCAAGCCACTGCATTTTAAATGCCTGACGTTCATCCCCGCTGGTGCCTGAAGGATGATATACGCTTATGACAGAAATATTTCCGTAATCAGCCCTCAGAAGCCTGCCCTCGTCATCATATTTGCTTATATTCATTCCGTACACGACATTGTCAGGTTCTGTCCTGCTTAAAAGTCCCACGCCGCTGTAGCCTTTCTTTTTGGCCGAAAACCAGTAGGCTTTATAGCCAAGTTCTTCAAAATGTGATACAGGTATCTGCTCAGGCTGTGCTTTCGTTTCCTGGATGCATATTATGTCGGGAGAAACTGATTTTATCCAGCCTGTCAGCTCTTTTGACAGTGCCGCTCTTATCCCGTTGAGGTTGTAAGATATTATTTTTTTCATCCGTTTCTTATTAGGATTCCGTATTGCAAAAATATAAGTATAATGCAATAAAAAACTTAAAAATAAAAAAATATTATTCGGATAAGACTAAATGTATTATTTTTGCTTTATGGAACCGACACGTCAGAATAAAGTTTCAAGATTGATACAGAAAGAACTGGGCTCTTTTTTCCAGAGGGAGAGCAGAAGTTATTTTAGTGGTGCTCTGATCACTGTAACAAGTGTCAGGACAACAAAAGACCTTTCTATTGCCAAGGTATACCTCAGCCTGTTTGCCACTAATGACAAGAAAGCATTACTGGATGTTATAACACATAATAAAAAGCTGATACGCCATAATCTGGCTGTACAGATAAAAAATCAGGTCAGGGTTGTACCTGAACTTGAATTTTTTATTGACGACTCGCTTGATTATATTGAAAATATAGAAAAACTGCTGAAAAAGTGATAATTATGTTTAAAAGTTGAGGTAATAAATTCTGCGAAATACGATTATATGGCGGTACTGGTTGAAAATTTTTACAGGATTATTCTTGACTTTTGGAAAAAAAGTATTATATTTATGATGAAATTTCTGAAATTTTAATAAAACCGGGGGAATATCTTATATGAAAAGGTATAGTATAGTATTATTGTCTTTTTGTTTTGGTGTCTTTATGGTTCATGCGGATGGCCAGCATGAAAATGATAAGCCTGTCAAAGGCAAAACAGAAACCACGGAAAGTACTAATAAAAGTGAGTGCTTCAGTCCTGACGGAAACACCAAGTATTTTATCAGCGATGAGATAAAAGGTGGTTTTGGAGGGAAAGATATTTATGCTGCTGAAAAATTATCTGACGGCACATGGACAAAACCTTATAATCTGGGTAAAATCATTAATTCTTCTCAGGACGAAGATGCTCCCATGCTGATGTCAGACGGGGCAACGCTTTATTTTATCTCAAAAGGGCATAATACGTTAGGAGGGTATGACATTTTTTATTCCACCATGTCGGGCGACGGGCTGTGGTCGGAAATTGAACATCTGGGGAGCCCCATAAATACTTCTGAAGATGATGTTTATATGATACTTTCTCCCAAGAAAAAATAAAATTATAGAAACTATTTGATAAACAGACGGGCGGATACAAATTATCTGCCTTTTTTGTTTTTAATGAAATTTTGTCCCTGCAAGGAAAATATTTTTAAATTTATTGCCTGATAAAAAACCATTGAATTTTGAATTTTCCTTTTTACATAGCAAAAAGATACCTGTTTTCAAAGAAATCGCATAATGTTATCAATGTAATTTCTTTGATCTCTGTTGCCGGCATTGCTGTCGGGACAA
>CAZSJF010000124.1:956-7933 GCA_964606705.1 uncultured Bacteroidales bacterium | reverse complement strand
TGTGTTGGGTGTGTTTGGTTTTTTTGGGTATATAGCTGATGTTGACTTTATTTATGAAAGATAATATTATTGCAATATTTGATACTTATGAAAATAAACAAAATCAACATCAGCTATATGCCCAAAAAATTGAAAAGGATGGTAACTTTAATGGTAAACTCGTTTTAATTGATAAAATAGAATCTGAAAAAAAATCAAATTCAGGAATTTTTTTGATTTGGCCATCAGAAGATAATTCCAAATTCTTAGTAATTAACAATCCCCCTTTTGAAAAATATCAAGATGAAATATTTAATTTTAAAGTTTATGACTCAGAATTAAATAATATAAGTAACATTGGAACTTCATTGCCCTATAAAGATAAGAATGTTTCAATTATAGATTATTACCTAGGAAATGATGGTGCAATTTATATGCTTACTTGTATTGAGTTAGAAAAAGAACAGCGGGAAAAAGGCCAGTCTCCTTATTTTTATTCTATTTTATTGATTAATCCGAAAACGGCCGAATTATCAGAATTCAAAATAGAACTTTCTTCAAAAAATATTGAAGAGGTTTCTTTTAGAATTGATAATAAAAATAATAAACTAATTTGTGCAGGATTTTATTCAAATTTGAAACCCACGGAATATACAGGAAAAGATATAGATGGTTTTTTCTTTTTACGTATTGATGCCTTATCTAAAGAAATTGAAGCAAAAGGATTTAAGGAAATAGATAAAAACATGGTCGCAGAATTATCTAAAAAGAAAAAAGCTGAGGGAGATAAGGGCGTTTCTAAATCTTTTGAAATAGTTGATGTTGTTAACAAATCTGATGGTTCAATAACTTTGATATCTGAATATCAAAATGATTATGTGGTTTATTCCACAACTACTAGTTCAAATGGAGTAACTACAACCAAACGCACTGATTATTATGACAGAAATAATATTTTTGTAATTAATGTAAACCCTGATGGTAAGGTTTTATCATTGATAGATATCCCAAAAAAACAAAATACAGTGAACGATAAAGCTATGTTTAGTTCTTTTTTATTATTTGAAAATGCAGACCGTTTGTTTTTATTTTATAATGATCATCCGGATAATCTTAAATCAGATATCAAAACTATTAAAGATGTAACTAAAATGCCATCAATACGCAAAGCTTGTTTAGTAGCAGTAGAAATAAATAAAGACGGCAGTTATACAAAAAGTAAAATTTATGATAATTATACAAATAAAATGGCGGTACTCCCTGCTAAATCAATAAAAATCGGTGATAGTCAATATGTTGCTCCAATAATCCAATTACCATCTTCATGTTCCTGTATCACAATGTTTAGTGGGATTAAAAAAGGATTAATCAGGTTTAAACAATAGACAGAGGCATGACTTTAATGGCGCAGGTGTCCGCTTTGGCGCCTGTGTGGGCGTTGCTTATTAACAATCGCCTGGAAAATTAATTATTTTCCCCGGATCAGCCAGGAGTTTTTTTATTGCATCCACAGCTTTCATAAGGTTTTCTGCAGCCTTATCTGTTAAACTTTCTTTAAAATCCCACTCATAACCTTTTATGTGAACTATAAATGTTGAAGGGATGCGTTTATAAATATCATTGCACAGATATAATATGTATTCAGGCGAAGCCGAATGTGAAGTAAAAGAAGTCTCCTGTTTTGGTTTAACGGGAGTGATGACAAAGCTCTCAATATTTTCACATGAAGCATCTGCAAATATTACAAGGTCTTTATCTGCTATTGTAGCAGCATCTTCAATATTCAGCTGGTAATTGCTGTCAAATTCAATATTTTTAATCTGATTATCCTTAACCCATTTTTCAAGTATTTCAACAAATGCATTTCCAAGGCCATCATCCTGCCTGCCGGGGTTTCCATAACCATAAATTAAAATCTTCATTATGTTAAAAATAAAAAAGCTAACTTTTACAGATACAAAAGTTAGCTTACATCAAACAAAAAATATCTTAAGATATATACTGACTAATCAGATTTTCACTTTCATCAAACAGAGTAATTTCCAGAGGCATTTTTCCGAGAGCATGTGTTGCACAGCTTAAACACGGGTCATATGCCCTTATGGCAACTTCCACAGCATTTCTCATACCTTCTGTAATTTCTGTTTTGCCGTTCATCATGGCTTTGGCAACATAATTAACAGCCTGGTTCATGGGTTCATTATTGTTTGTAGTTGACACAATAAGGTTTGCCATTTCAATCTGGTCATTGTCATTAATTCTGTAATGATGAAATAGTGTTCCTCTCGGGGCTTCTATTAACCCGACACCTTCTTTCTGTTTCGTACCTTTTTTAACAAGGTCTGTTTTCTGCAGGTCAGCGTCGTTTAAAAGCTGGTTTATTACTTCTGCCGAATGCAGTAACTCAATTAACCTTGCCCAGTGCATGTGCATACTCATGTTGCTGGGTTTTCCGTTTGTATATTTTTTAAATTCTTCAAATTCTTTTTGTGCCAGCGGGGTAGGGATAAAATCACACACATTTAACCGGGCAAGAGGCCCTACTGTGTACCATCCTTTTTCTTTTCCGAGACTTTTCAGATAAGGGAATTTCATGTAACTCCACGAACGGACTTCTTCTTCAATATAGTTGTAGTAATCCTGATAGTCAACATCATTTAATATCTTCTTACCGTCAGTGTCAACAGCTCTTAATACGCCATGGTACAGATCCAGAGCTCCGTCTTTTCTTACCAGACTCAGATAATTTGAAGGAAATTTCGCAAAATTGTCAATGAAATCCTTATTTTTCTTATGATAATCTTTAAATAAAGCCAGTGCTGCAACAGCCCACTCTGTCATTTTGGCAATATTCAAAGGGTCTGCTCCTTTTAAAAATTTATCTCTTTCTTCTATGGACAGATTTTTATTGATACCTCCGGGTATTGCTCCTGTGCCGTGAATCTTTTTTCCTGCAGTCGCTTCAATGATTTCCTGTCCGAACTTACGCATCATGACTCCCTGCACTGCCAGTTCAGGGAATTTGACTACAACACCGATAACATTACGCATAAGAGGGTCGCTGTCATATCCAAACAATAAATCCGGGGATACAAGGTGGAAAAAATGCAATGCATGCGACTGGAACATTTGTCCGTAGTGCATGAGTCGGCGCATTTTCTCGCCTGTTGGTGTAAGCCCGTTGCCGGTTCCTGCTCCTACAATAACATCCAGTGCTTTGGCAGCAGCAAGATGGTGGCTTACAGGACATATTCCGCACAACCGCTGGACCAAAACAGGTGCTTCCCAATATGGCCTTCCCTGAACGAAACGTTCAAAGCCGCGAAATTCAGCAACATGCAGGCGGGTTTGAGAAACATTATTTTTTTCATCCAGATGAATCGTTACTTTCCCATGACCTTCTATTCTGGTTACCGGTTCTATAGTTACTTTTTTTGTTGCCATCTCTATAATAATTTAATTAATCATACTTAATAACTTCATAAGGTAAATCAGCTTCCTTGCCTGTAAGCAATGCCACCAAAACATTCCAGATAAGGTCTGCTCTGGGCGGGCAACCAGGAAGAAAGTAATCTATTTTTACAATTTCATGACAGGGATAAACTTTATCAAGAATCATAGGCAGTTCTTCATCATTAGGTAGTATTTTTTCTGTATTCCCTTTAACTGTCGGCCCTTTCAGGTATGCTTCTTCAAGACATTCCTTAACAGGAATACCATTTCTCATAGCAGGCAATCCGCCCATTATTGCACATTCTCCAAGTGATATTAATATTTTACAGTGTTTTCTGAATTCCCTTAAAATTTCAATATTTTCACTGTTACAACACCCCCCTTCAATGATTCCGACATCACATGTTTTAGTAAATTTTTTAATGTCATCAATAGGAGATTTATTGAATTCAACCAGTTCTATTAATTTAAGGATTCTTTCGTCAATATCCAGTACTGACATATGGCAACCGAAGCATCCTGCGAGTGATGTTGTTGCAACTATTGCTTTACTCATTTTATACCTCCTGTATTTTGAATATTTTTATTATTTTTCAATATCACTGCCAATAGGATTTTTATCATATTTTCTTTTCCCGATAGGAACACTAAACCCTTTTTCTTTTTTGATAATTGCACCAACCGGACAATTGTCCATAGCTTTTGAAGCTGTTTCATCATTCATGTTTTTTGCCAGGTCATGGTCAACATAAATTTCCAGCTTTGAGCCCCTTTTATTGAACGCAAAATAATTCCTGCCTTTCTCGTCTTTTATTGCCCTGATGCACTTTTTACATAATATGCAGCGATTGCGATCAATATATAATTTCGGAGTTAAAGCATCTACTTTTTTCAAAGGGAAATTATACGGAAACTGCGGTGCCATTATTTTATATCTGTATGCCAGTGCCTGAAGTTCGCAATTTCCGCTTTTTTCACATGTAGGACAGAAATGGTTTCCTTCAACAAACAGAAGTTCAATAATAGTCTTACGCATTTCTTCCAGTTCAGGAGTTACAGCTTCAATATTTGTATTCCTGCAGTTATGAGATAACGGAGTTGTACAGGCAGCCATTGATTTATTATTCATTTTCACAGTACAAACCCTGCATGAACCCGCAGGAATAACTCCCTTCATGTGACATAAATATGGAATATAAATACCATGTTCCATAGCGGCATCAATAATAAACTGCCCTTCACTGCCACTGCATTTTTTTCCGTCTATTGTAAATTCAATTTTATTGTCCATAGCTATTTTTAATTTCTTATTTTTAAAAGTTGCTGAATATTATTAATTATGATTTATATCAGGTTTTCTGCCGACAAAACTGCAGGAATCCTTCACTGCTTCTGACATATCAAACTCATAAATACCTGACTTATCTTCCGGTTTAATCAGATCAAGATATTTATTCCTGAAGTTTTCTATTGATGTCAGTATTGGATTTGCCGCTGTCTGTCCCAAGCCGCATCTGTTAAGTTCTTTCATCATCTTACCCAGTTTTTCCATATCTCTGACATCTTTCATCTCTCCTTTTCCTTCAAGAATTTTTTCTAATTTATTATACAAAACGACTGTTAATGCCCTGCAGGGAACACATGAACCGCATGATTCGTCAATAAAAAATTCGGAATAATTTTTCACAACATCTTTTAACAGGTCACGGTCTTTTCCTATAACAGTCATTGCTCCGCCGGTTGGCAAATCTTCATTTGCAATTTTCCTTGAAAATTCCTTTTCACTGATGCATCTTCCTGAAGGCCCTGCAACCTGTACAGCCTGAACATTTTCCGCTTCACACATTCCGAGCATTTCTTTTATTGTCATTCCCCACTCAACTTCATAGATGCCAGGCTTCTTGCAGTCTCCGGATATACTTAACAACTTGGTTCCGGGTGTATTGGCTGTTCCCAGTGATTTATACCACTCACTTCCCTTTTCCAGAATTTTAAGAACATTGATAAAAGTTTCAACATTGTTAACTGTAGTGGGCTTTTGTAAATATCCTTTCTGAACAGGAAATGGCGGGCGGTTTCTTGGCTCACCTCTTTTACCTTCAGCAGATTCTATTAATGCAGATTCTTCACCGCACACATAAGCACCTGCACCGAGCTGTATCCTTATATCAAAATCAAAGCCCTGTTTTCCCAGTATATTTTTTCCCAGTAAATTTTTCTTTCTCAGATCATTCAAAATATTTTCAAGATGACCTTTCAGATAATTATATTCATTTCTCAGATATAATATGCCATATTTTGATTTAACTGCATAACCGGCAACAATCATACCTTCAAATAACAAATGTGATAATTCAGTTAAAATAACCCTGTCTTTAAATGTCCCCGGTTCACCTTCATCAGCATTGCAGATTACATATAAATTATCACTTTCGCCAAAAAACTGACTACATAACTGCCATTTCAGTCCGGCAGGAAATCCTGCACCACCACGGCCTGTGAGATTAGATGCTTTTATTTCATCTATAACTTCGTTATTTTTTTTGTCAATAATTTTTTTCAGGACACTGCCGCTTTCGTAATCTGAAAAAATCACAGGACCTTTTTTCCTGATATTATTGTTTACCATTGACTTTATAGACTCCGAGCTATTTTTGCCATCTCCATAATTTTTAACAAGATCTTTAACATTTTTACCTGCCTTTAACCCTGTAATTATTTCTTTGACTTTAGATGGTGTTAAGTTTGTAAAAACAACTCCGTTTATCAATGCAGCGGGCGACTGGTCGCTCATACCAATACAGGCAGTATCAAATAATCCTATCAGTCCATCTTTTGAAACATTATTAAACCTGCACCCTGCTTCATTTTCAAAAGCTTTGGCAATTTCATCTCTTCCCATCATGCATGCAACAACGCTATTATCCAGATACACTGTATATTTCCCTCTTGGTTCTGTTGAAAAGAAATGATAGAAAGAAACTGTCTGCTCTATATCTGTTCTGGAGATATTGAGTGACTCTGCAAGATCTGCCATGTCTGTTTCTGAAATATACCCCTGCTCGTTTGTAATGTCAAGTAAAATATCCATCAAACGGCTTGCATCATTGTTATACTTTTTTGCAACACTTTTAATCTGTAAACTCATATATATTATATCTTAAAATATTAATAGTTTAATTATTAATCAGTTATAAATTTAACAAAACAACTGATTTATTCAATTGATAAAACTAATCAAAAAGACATACATTAAAGTATGTTTTTTTAATTTTTTTTCAAATTACGTGTTTTACTGATATGTTTTATTGAATAAACCTTTCTATTGTTTAATTCGGTATAAATTTTTTGTAAATTTACTGTGTTTCAAATTTAAATTCAACTCTTTAACTATGGAAGACAAGTTAGTAACTATAACCAGGTTTGCATACAACCATGAGTATCTGCTGATAAAAAGCAAACATTCTATTCCTTCAGATTCAAGTTTGCTTTTTAACAGCAGATACTCATGGTTGTATGCAAACCTGGTTATAGTTACTAACTTG
>CAZSJF010000124.1:0-946 GCA_964606705.1 uncultured Bacteroidales bacterium | reverse complement strand
TGTGTTGGGTGTGTTTGGTTTGGTTTGGTGATGATTTTACAATATCTGCCGACCCTCTTCTCTCAAATGCCATAGGAGGAATTAAACTTAATGTCAAAGAAAGTGATGTTCAAAAAACCATAGAAATACTTAACGAGTTGAACTTACAAAAAGAAATATACAAAGCAGAAAGTGAAATAGTTATTGACGGAAAAAAGTATGAAAAAATTCTGGAAGAATGCCCAAAATGTAAATCAGAAAATGTGTTTCAGGAAAAATATTCTTACTGGAAATCTGTTTATGGCATTTTCTGCAAAAGGCGATATTACTGCAAAGACTGTGGGCATCACTGGAAACAGAATCTGTAATAAATACAACAATATTTTTTATTTGGCATAATAATTGTATTTTTGTTTTCATTAATCATTAAAAATCTATTGACATGAAAAAATTATTTTTTGTTTTATTAAGTTTATTTGTTGCTTCCTGCACTTTTTCACAGGAAGTTGACACTACAGGTACTTTCATCTATGATGATATAAAAGACAGCAAGGTTAAACCTGACAAGAATGACAGAATGGCTATAGACTTATACAATGATATCTGGCAGGGCACCCCTGACACAATGGATTTAAGGACTATTAATCCGGGTATAAATATATATCTGATGCAGGACATACCTCTGGATAAAGACCATTTCAGTCTTGCTTTCGGCTTAGGCATAGGTGTACATAACATACACAGTAATTCCTATCCGGATCCGGATGAACTTCATAATATATCAGGAAAAGACAGTACAGGATTCTGCTTAATTCCCGACAGCATAGATTATAAGAAAAATAAATTAGCTGTTACATACGCTGACCTTCCTTTGGAATTCAGGTTTAAAAGCGGCAAATTCAGATTCTCTGTTGGTTTTAAAGCAGGCATGCTGCTTGACACCCAAACCCCAAACACACCCAACACA
>CAZSJF010000123.1:0-7998 GCA_964606705.1 uncultured Bacteroidales bacterium | reverse complement strand
TTATAAATCAGAGTTTGAAAAAAGATTGAACAATTTAGAGGAAGTACTTAAAACAGCTGAAAAGAAATAAAGAGTCATAATTAATCATGATATTATGATGTCATGATGAGTGATTATATATTTTTTCATACAACCTTTTATTCAAAAAAATACCCTTTAATTTGTTATAGTATTAAATTAAATAATAAATTTATTGTTTGGTATAAAAATGAATAAAACTTATATAATATGAAAATTTATAGAAACATATTAAGAGTGTCGTTATTAATAGTAATTATGACACTTATTACAGGGATAAAAATATATTCACAGGAAGGAGTGGCGATAAATACGGCAGGTAATCCTCCATGCCAGTCTGCAGCCTTGGATGTATCATCGTTGAAAAAAGGTGTATTGGTGCCAAGGATGACAAGAGATCAAATGCTTGGGATATCAAATCCAGATACTTCATTGTTAATATATAATACAACTGATAATTGTTTTTTCTTTTATAATACATCTGCAATGCCGGATTCGATATTTGACAAATGGGTTAACTTATGTAATGCAGTAGTAGGTCCCGCAGGAGTGACAGGTCCGATCGGAGTAACAGGAGTCACAGGAGCGACAGGAGAAACAGGTTCTCAGGGAGCCACAGGCATGGGCATAACAGGACCAACAGGCCCCACCGGTATCAATGGTAATGATGGAGCTACCGGTCCGACAGGAACTGCTGGAACAGATGGTGTTACAGGTCCTACAGGTACTAATGGAGTGGATGGCGTAACCGGTCCGACAGGCTCACAAGGCCCAACAGGTCCAGGCGGAGGACTGAATTGCTGGGATTTGAATAGTAATGGGTTTTGTGATTTGCCGGCAGAAGATATAGATGGAGACCTAGTGTGTACAGCATTAGATTGTAAAGGAGCTACAGGAACTAATGGTGCTAATGGCGCTACCGGCCCAACAGGAGCAAATGGAACAAACGGAGTCACCGGTCCAACAGGAGCAAATGGAACAAACGGAGTTACGGGTCCAACAGGAGTAAATGGAACAGACGGAGTTACCGGACCAACAGGTGTCAATGGGGCAAATGGAGTCACTGGTCCAACAGGCTCACAGGGACCAACAGGTCCTGGTGGAGGACTGAATTGCTGGGATTTGAATAGTAATGGATTTTGTGATTTGCCGGCAGAAGATATAGATGGAGACTTAGTGTGTACAGCATTAGATTGTAAAGGAGCTACGGGAGCCAATGGTACTAATGGAGCTACCGGTCCAACAGGTGCAAATGGAACAAACGGAGCTACGGGTCCAACAGGTGCCCAGGGTTCAACAGGAGCCAAAGGAGATACAGGTGTCACAGGTTCAGTAGGAACTACAGGTGCCCAAGGCAATACAGGCGTCACAGGTTCAGTTGGAGCTACAGGTGCACAAGGTAATACAGGTATCACAGGTTCAGTTGGAGCTACAGGTGCACAAGGAAATACAGGAATAACGGGTTCAGTTGGTGCTACGGGTGCACAAGGAAATACAGGCGTCACAGGTTCAGTCGGTGCTACAGGTGTACAAGGTAATACAGGTGTCACAGGTTCAGTTGGAGCTACAGGCGCCCAAGGAAATACAGGCGTCACTGGTTCTGTTGGAGCTACAGGTGCACAAGGCAACACAGGCGTCACTGGCAATACCGGAGTAACCGGCAACACAGGTGTCACCGGCAATACCGGAGTCACTGGTAATACCGGAGTCACCGGTAATACAGGCATCACAGGCAACACAGGTGTTACAGGAAATACAGGTGTCACGGGTAATACCGGCATCACAGGTAACACAGGTAACACAGGTGTCACTGGTAATACAGGAATCACGGGTAATACTGGTGTTGCTGGCAACACTGGTGTCACAGGTAATACCGGAGTCACCGGTAATACAGGAGTCACAGGTAACACAGGAGTCACAGGCAACACAGGTATCACAGGCCCAACAGGTAACACGGGCGTCACGGGCAATACAGGTATCACAGGTTCGACAGGCAATACAGGCGTAACAGGTAATGTTGGTGATACAGGTGTGACCGGATCGACAGGATTGACAGGAAATACAGGAGTAACAGGCCCTGTGGGTTGTGCAACAGCAAATTATGTTATAAAATCAGATGGAGTTAACGCAACATGTACACAGGCGCCTATATATGAAAGTAATGTGTCTCCATATAATGTGGGAATTGGTACTACTGGGCCTACTGCTGCATTACATGTTTATGGAATGGGTGCAAGCAGGGGTAATGTGCTTTTTACCGGAGATTATGGTGATGGGGGGAATCCACCAGCAACAGGAGCAGGTACGCGGTTGATGTGGTATCCGGATAAAGCGGCGTTCAGAGCAGGATATGTTGACGGAACACAATGGGATGCAGCGAATATAGGGATATATTCAGTGGCAATGGGACATAATAATACAGCATCAAATGATTATTGTGTTGTTGGCGGAGGTTCAGGAAATTCAGCAGTGGGAACATATAGTACAATAGGAGGAGGGTATGGTAATTCAACAAATGCATCATATACATATAGTACAGTTGGAGGTGGCGGACAAAACAGAGCTCAGGCTATTTCGGCAACAGTAGGAGGAGGTTTCCAAAATGACGTTATATATACGGATGCCACAAGAACCGGGCAGGATGGAACTGTTGCAGGAGGATCATATAATAAAGTAAGAGGCAGGGAAGCCACAATAAGTGGTGGTTCTCTCAATGAAGCGGATGGTAATACTGCAACAATTTCCGGAGGATATCAGAACCGCGCTCATGGCGATTATTCATGGTTTAATGGTATATATATGCAGGGAGACGCTAATTCAGATTATACATTCGCTTATGGAAGAGCGACAGCAGCATTTCCTATATCACAGTCCTATGGATTTTTAATAGACCCTAACGGATACGGAGCACCTGCATATTCATATAAAGTTGGTATAGGAACAGCAGCGCCAAACGGGCGTATGGAAATAGTTTATAACAGTGCTAATAGTGCAACAACTTCACATCTCAGGTTATATGAAAATGAAGCTGATTATGCAAGAATGCTTTTTATGAACTCTTCAGGGGTTAATTATTATTCGATAGCAGGTTCACCTAATGCTACTGCAGTAAATGCAAAATTGAATTTTTATTATAACACATTCGGAGATATAATGACAGCGCAGGGAGACGGTAATGTTGGTATTAATACTATATCTCCTATAGAACAATTCCATGTACCAGGAAGAGTTCCTGCTGCTGCGATTGGATCTATAGCAACTGCTGACCCATGGGGTATTTATGTTCAGGGAAGATATGCTTATGTTGTACTCAGAGCATCTAAAACTCTTCAGGTTTATGATGTTTCTAATCCTGCTTCACCGGCTTTAGTTGGTTCCTTGGTTACTGCCTGTGGCCTTTACTATGTTTATGTCCAGGGAAGATATGCTTATGTTACAAACTATGATGATCCTGACAACCTTTTAATTATTGATGTTTCTAATCCTGCTGCACCGACTTTAGCTAGTAGTGTTGTCATCGGCAACGCTCCTGGTAATGTTTATGTTCAGGGAGGTTATGCTTATACTGTTTGCAGAGGACCTAACGTTTTGCAAATTTATGATATTACTAATCCTGCTTCACCGACTTTAGCTGGTAGTGTGGCAACCGGCAATGAACCTTGGGGTATTTATGTCCAGGGAAGATATGCTTATATTACAAATAGGACTTCTGCCACTCTTCAGGTTTTTGATGTTTCTAATCCTGCTGCACCAGCTTCAGTTGGTAGTGTGGCAACTGGTACTAACCCTTGGGATATTTATGTCCAGGGAAGATATGCTTATGTTACAAACACCGGTTCTAACACTCTTCAGATTTTTGATATTTCTAATCCTGCTGCACCAGCTTCAGTTAGTACTGTGGCAACTGGTAATAATCCTATAGATGTTTATGTTCAGGGACGGTATGCTTATGTTACAAATAATGGCTCTGCCACTCTTCAGGTTTTTGATGTTTCTAATCCTGCTGCACCGACTTCTTTTGGTACTGTGGCAACTGGTACTTCTCCTATAGCTGTTAATGTTCAGGGAAGATATGCTTATGTAATTAATAATGTTTCTGGTACTCTTCAAATATTTAATGTTGGCGGTGCATATATTCAACAATTAGAAGCAGGAGGTGTTGAAACAGGAACACTTGCTACACGAGGTAATCTTCAGGTAGGGAATGATATAGATATCAGAGGCGGATTACATGTAGCAAGAGGTATTGAATCAACTGGAAATGTTAATGTATTTGGAAATGTAAGAGCAACTGTATTTATATCTACAACGGCTGGTGCCGGTGCTTACAGATATAATACTACCTTAAATATGAATGTTCCGGATTATGTGTTTGATACGCACTTTGATGGTAAAACTGAAGATAATCCTGAATATGAAATGATGAACATGGACGAACTGGAAAAATATATTAAAGAGAATCGTCATTTGCCCCGTGTACCTTCAAGGAACGAAGTCGTTAAAGATGGTGTTATTAACTTACAGGGTATTTCAATGATTACTCTTGAAAAAACAGAAGAAAACACTTTGTATATATTACAGTTAAAGAAAATGATTGAAAATCTGCAGGTAGAAAATGAAAATATTAAAACAGAATACAATAATTATAAATCAGAGTTTGAAAAAAGATTGAACAATTTAGAGGAAGTACTTAAAACATCTGAGAAAAAATAGAAAATCACTGAATAATACTTGTAAAACTTCACATTTTATGGTAAATTTGAATTATGGGCGTGTTTTTGAATACTAACTATAAGTTTATTAAAACAATAATATTATTGTTTTTTATAACAATTGGATGTAATGTTTTTTCACAGAATTATACTCATAATGTGGATGCTTATGATTCTACTGACAATTGGTTTATTTTAACCCCTGATTTAACAACCAAGAGGGGTACAGTTTGGTATAATGACAAACTTAATCTTAATGAAAAGTTTGATATTGAATTTCTTGCCTATTTCGGCTGGCGTAATGATAATACTCCGGGGGGCTATTATTACACAGGGGCAGATGGAATTGTATTTGCTTTACAGCAGGCAGGATCAACTTATACAGGAACAGCAGGTGATGGTATAGGTTATCAGGGAACAACTCCTTCTCTGGGAATTGAATTTGATACATGGCAGAATACATATTTTTCTGATCCGGTCAATGATCATACTGCCATACTTAGGAATGGAGTAGTGGATCATGCTCAGGTAAATACCCTAATTGGGCCTGTTCAGGCCAGTTATACAAATGCAGATATTGAAGACAGTACTGTCCATTATATCAGGATAACGTGGGATCCTGCTTATGACTCTATAAAAGTATTTTTTGACTGCTATTTGAGAATGGCTTTAAAATATGACATAATTACAAATATCTTTCCTTCTGATCCCAATGTATGGTGGGGGTTTACCTCAGGTACAGGAGGCGCGAGAAACCGCCATATGGTGCGGCTCACCGAAACAATATTTGTAACGGAAAATGATACTGCAATATGCAAAGGTGACACCATACAGATTGACGCTTCAAAATCAGGAGGAGACCAGTATGTATGGTCACCTGACTATGGCATCAGTAATGATACCATTTATAATCCTTTGTTTTATCCTGAAACTACAACAACTTATTATCTTAATTTTAAAGACTTCTGTAATACCGACAGATATGATACGATAACTGTCGATGTCAGCACTATTGTCCCGTTAAATATCCCTGATGCATCTGTCTGTGAAGGGGAAGCACATACTTTTGATGCAGGTGCAGGCTATGACACCTATGACTGGTCAAATGGAAGCAATAGCCAGTCAATAATGGTAAGCAATGATGGAAAATACCGTATAACAGTTACCGATGGTATCTGTGATTTCACTGATACTGTGGATCTAACGGTATTTCCTTTACCAGATATTGATTTTACTGGCGATACCTTAACAGGATGCGAAGAATTGACTGTAAATTTTACTGACAACACCGGCGGCAGCCTTCAGAGCTGGGAATGGGATTTCGGTGATGGAAACTCTTCGTCCCAGCAAAACCCTTCTCATATTTATTCTGCCGGCACTTATGATGTTACATTGACGGTTACTACATCCGACAACTGCTCTGACATATATACCATTAATAATATGATTGATGCTTATCTGCAGCCTGATGCCAGTTTTGTTGCTGATCCGGAGATTACACCAGTTAGCCAGCCTGTAATTTCATTTATTAACAATTCTTCAAACGGGCAGACCTGGCTGTGGGATTTCGGTGATGGCAGTACTTCTACTGAAGAATCCTGCACTCATACATATTCTTCTGCAGGTACTTACAACGTATGTTTGTATGCTTCAACCAGCAACGGCTGCAATGATTCATACTGCTTTGAAGTCATGGTTATTGAGGACAGCCTGACAATACCAAATGTAATTACTCCCAACGGTGATGCGGTGAACGATTATTTTAAAATTACCAATATTGAAAATTACATTTCAAGTCACATGATAATTTTTGACAGATGGGGTAAGAAAGTTTATGAAGCTGATAATTATAATAACTCTACTGTGAAATGGGCTGCTGAAAAAGATGAAGATGGGGTCTATTATTATGTGCTTACCTATCATGGTTATCTTAAAGATGGCGGAATCAGCGGAACTATAACTGTTCTGAGATAATTAACAATTATCAATTAACAATTATCAATGAGCAATGGAGTGTGAGTGTGTGTAATTTCTAAAATCAAAAATAGGCCTTTCTTGTTCTTAAATCAATTTCTTTGGTATTCTTCTTCTTTTTCCGCCAGAAAATCTCTTATGTGATTTAATTTTTCAATTGAACAGTCTGCAAAAGAAAGATTTTCAATATCAAAATTTTGAATTTTGTCCTTACCGAATAACTCATTCATGTTTTCAATAAGGCATTCCTCGTCAGACTTATGAATGTTTTTCTGTGCTCCTTTTAGATATTGCAGTATTCTTAGCCCGTCAAATTTTTCATGGCAGGCTTTTGTGAAATTATCAGCATTTTTACTGTTTTTTCTTAATGGTGCCCATATATCTGAAGTTTTGAATGCCTGTTCAAGAAATTCTGAAACCGGCAGGGTAATGTCTTTCTCAAACAGGGCAGGGAAGAGGCAATATGTTTCTTTTATGTTGTCAAATAATGAATAGTGGTAAATGGGATAGCTTTCCCAGTCGCCTTTACTGCCTTTGATCATAGCGGGGCCTGTGCCGAAAAACACCCTGTCGGAGAAGCGTGTGCCGGGATAAACTTTCTCTTTATTCCATTTAAGGATATTTCCGTATTTGCAAAGTTTCTGCAGGAAGTAAAAATCCTCGCCGCTTTTTTTAGGCGTAATTCCTCCTATGCCTCTGTATGCCCATACAGGCAGGGCTATTGCAGAACCCAATGCAGTGAAACTGTAAGGGCTTTTTATCCTCCACATGTTGATATTGTAATTCCGCATATATATCTCATAGCGGAGCATAGCCCCGTTTGCTGAATCGTCACCGGTTAGTTTGTGGTAGTAAGGCACTGCTAATGCAGTTGCTTCATGGTTATTGTTGAAATTATCAATTACTGATTGAAAATAATCCGGAGAAAATGTCGTGTCTGCGTCAATGCTGATGATAATATCATTAATGTCGGCTTTTTCATTGATAGCATCCATAATGGTCTTACGCGCCCATCCGACACCCGTTTTTTCATCTTCCCATCCCTTGCCTTTGCTGCATTTGTCTATTACAGTAACAGGAAAGTCTTTTATAGTCCGCAAATAATCTATGGTTTTCTGATTGTTGATACATATGTCTGTTTTCTTTTCCCAACAAGCCTCAGGCTGGTTGACGCAGACAAATAATTCAAAATTTCTGAACGTCTGGCAGGATACGGCTTTTATAGTATATGGAATGTATTCCAGTTCATTAATGGATGGAAGGGATATGTATATTTTGTTATAGCGGTTATTCA
>CAZSJF010000122.1:2141-8047 GCA_964606705.1 uncultured Bacteroidales bacterium | reverse complement strand
GGCTTTTAACAGGGTTACACCTGATGGCGCAAACAGGCAATTCTCTATGCTTGTGACAACCAAAAATGGACTCCAGGATAATTTTGAACTTAACGGGAATGCTTCGTTAATTACAGCACCATCATTTTTACCTGTTCCCGGAACATCGGGTGACTGGGTCTATGGCGTATTTACTTTTAATCAAACACAATTGCCTATCGGAGCCAATATACTTGTTAATACAGAAGGCCTCTTCCATCTTGGTATAATGGAAAGGCTGGAAAATTCAGGTGGCAGTGCCAGATATGGTTATTTTTCAGGTTTCAATATTGTAGAACCTTCACATGTTGATATGCTTTATTGTGTGGGAGACACTATAATCCTATCTTCTCCTGGCAGTGGCCCTCTATACACTTATTTATGGAATGACGGCTCAACAAATCAGTCTTTAAGCGTATTAGATACTGGCTTATTCTGGGTGCAGACAGACGATGGCTTCTGCCAGAGAAGCGATACTTTTGATGTGGCGTTTTTCCCTGTTCCTGATGTTACTATCAGCGGCGATTCAGATATCTGCACCGGAAATTCCACCACCCTGACAGCAAGCGGTGGTGGTTCATATATATGGAACACTACGGAAACTACATCATTAGTAACTGTCAGTCCTCTTACAAATACACCTTATACAGTGACAATGACAGACGGAAACGGCTGTTCTGACAGTGATGATATTGATATTGTTGTAAATCCTTTACCTACAGCTGATGCAGGAGGTGATATCTCTGTATGCAGTGGTAATAGTGATACTACATTAACAGTAACAGGAGCGGGTGCAGGAGGAGCATACCTGTGGGATAACAGTAATACAAACGCATCAATAACGGTCAATCCTGTGATAACAACTACTTATACCGTAACCGTAACAGTGAATGGCTGCATAGATGAAGACGAGGTAGTAGTAGCCGTGAATGAACTTCCTGATGCAGATGCGGGAGTAAACCAGACAATTTGCATAGGCAGCACAGCAACGTTGACAGCAGGTGGGGGAGATACATACCAGTGGGATAGCGGCAATACAGATGCATCAACAACAGTGAGTCCGGGAGCAGCTACTACTTATACCGTAACAGTTACATTGAATGGCTGTTCTGCTGAAGATGAGGTTACAGTTAATGTAACCCCATTGCCCACTGCTGATGCAGGTTCGGATGAATCCGTTTGTTCAGGAGATGCAGCAGTTCTCTCAGCAGGCGGAGGCGGTACATACCAGTGGAATAACGGAAATACAAATGCATCAGTAACAGTAAGCCCGGGTACTAATACTACATATACCGTGATTGTTACTTTGAACGGCTGTACTGATGATGACAATGTCACTGTCTTTATCAATCCGTCGCCTGTCATTGATTTTTCTGCTGATATAACAGAGGGATGCGAAGCGCTGACAGTTCATTTTACGGATAATTCGACCAACGGAAATACATATCTGTGGAATTTCGGTGACAGTTATACCTCAACAGATGTTGACCCTATGCATATATATCAAAACAGCGGAACTTATAATGTGTCTCTCTCTGTAACTACAGATAAAGGTTGTTCAGACATTCTTGTCTTAAATCAGATGATAGATGTATTCCAGATGCCTGATGCAAACTTTATTGCTGATCCGTTAGTAACCACCACCAACCAGCCTGTAATTAATTTCATGAACAATTCTTCAAACGGTAATATATGGCTTTGGGATTTCGGGGACGGTAGCAATTCATTTGACGAAAACACTTCTCATACATACGGAACACAGGGGGATTACACAGTATGGCTTTTTGTAACATCAGCAGACGGATGTAAAGATTCAGCCCAGGTTGAAATAATGATTATAGAAGACAACCTTGTATTTTCAAATATATTTACTCCTAATAGTGACGGAGTAAACGATTATTTCGAGATCACCAATATTGAAAAATATCTCAGCAGCTATATTGAAATATTTGACCGCTGGGGCAATAAAGTATATGAAGCTGATGATTACAACAATTCAACAGTAAGGTGGGATGCCAAAGACTGTGCTGACGGTATTTATTATTATGTGATTAACTATCATGGTTACCTGAATGATGGTATATTATATGGAACTATAACAGTTATAAGATAGAACTGACGATTATAATATGTATCCTTAATTCAGTTATTCTTCCAACTCTTTGAATGAAGAATATTTTCTCCATTTCTTAATAACCTCAAGCATGTCGCTAGGCAATTCGGAGTCAAAGTGCAGATGTTTTTTTGTAGCAGGATGCTTAAATCCTATGGATCTGGCGTGCAAAGCCTGACGGGGCAGTATCTTAAAGCAGTTGTTTACAAACTGTTTATACTTGGTAAAGGTGGTGCCCTTAAGTATCATGTCGCCTCCGTATTCATCATCATTAAACAAAGGGTGTTTTATATATTTAAAGTGTACGCGTATTTGATGTGTCCTGCCTGTTTCCAGCTTACATTCAACCAAAGTGACATAGCCGAAACGCTCCAGCACCTTATAATGTGTAACGGCATTTTTCCCATGTTCACCGTCGGGAAAGACATCCATTACCTTCCTGTTTTTAAGGTTTCGTGCCACATTCTTATTGATAGTTCCTTCATCGTCTTTAAAGTCACCCCATACTAGTGCAGCATATTTTCTGTCTACAGTATGATCGAAAAACTGTTTTGCAAGTTTAGCCTGCGCTATCTCGTTTTTTGCTATCAGTAAAAGCCCTGAAGTGTCTTTGTCAATTCTGTGAACAAGGTATGGCTTGTTTTCTTCTGCTGATTTCTTGGAGTTATTCTGTAAATAATATGTAAGAGCATTTACCAATGTACCTGTGTAATTTCCATAAGCAGGGTGGACAACCATTCCTGCATCCTTATTAACCACAAGGACATCTTCATCATCATAAACAATTTTTAACGGAATGTTTTCAGGTATTATTTCAATTTCTCTCGGCGGATGGGCCATAACAACTGAAATAATATCATGGGGCTTGACTTTGTAGTTAGGTTTTACAGGTTTGCCATTTACAAGAATATTGCCGGCTCTGGCGGCACTCTGTATTTTATTGCGTGAAGCATTTTCAATACGGGCATCAAGAAATTTGTCTATTCTTAACAATCCCTGACCTGCATCTGCAACAAAGTGGTAATGTTCATACAACTCCTGCTCAGTTTCTTTATAATCCGGAACATTATTCATTAAATAATAAATGCTTTGTTGATAATGTGAGAATTAACTTTTATGTAAAAGATATATTTTCAGATAGTATGAAGTGTTTATTTCACAGTTTCATTATTATTTATCTTTTTGCTTTCTTTTAATTTATCATAGCTTATACCCATATCTTCCCTGTAACCGTATGCTTTCGGATACAGAAGTTTACCTTTTTCAAAGTTACCGTTACCTTTATTTTCTTCAACAGGGCGGTATAGCTGGTGAATGACAGGGTCATCGCGGTCGGCATATACAGTATAACAAACCTCCCTGTTGGCTTCGCCATAGACTACAAAAGATGAATATCCGCTGTTCCAGTCAAAGCCGCAAAGGAATGGCTGACCTACAGAAGTTAAATTGACCGTTGCTTCATTTTCTTTTGTGAGGGCAACAAAATAAGAAGGCATCTGGACTGTAGCTTTGCCGCTTGCATCGAGCTTTATTTTTCCACGGTATAAACAAAGGTTTTCAGGCGACTCAACGAAATTATGCCGCAGTGTTTTATTCAGTGGGTCAAGCGGGTGATCAATAAGGAAAGAACCAGCTCCTTTTGAAAGTGTTCCTGTTACATTAACATTTCCGCTGAAAAAACCTGCCCAATTTGTTGAACCTCCGGATGCTGTGCCATATACACCACAATTAGTCGTACTTCCACCTGTTGCTGAGGCATATACTCCATAATTAGCAGAACTTGCACCTGATGCTGTACCAAATACAGCATAATTAGTCCCTGTACCTTGTGCGTTACCATATACGGAATAATTATTGCCAGTACCACCGGCGACCTGTCCCCATACTCCGAAGTAATCACTGCTGCCTGTAGGGGTTACTTTTCCAAAAACACCTGCATATCCACCTTCAAAGTATCCTCCAAATCCGTAAAAATCTGCATTTATACTTTTACCATAAATTCCGTATCCATCTGTACTACCTGAATAAGTGTTTTCAAAATACCCTGCTATATCCGTCGAAGTTGGTGTCACACATCGGAATTTATTTGAGGGCGATGTTGTCCCTATACCTACATTACCATTATTTACCAATAGTGCATAATTATTTGTTGCTCCTGAAGCATTAACATACAAACCTGTCATTGTGGTGCCGGAGCCGGTAGCATCAACACGTGCTCCTACTCCATTTGCTGACGTATTGTTAATTACAATACCGTAAGAACCGGCAGGAGGATTTATTCTGCTTCCATAGAAAAAATGACCGGCAGTACCATAACTGAACCCGTATGAGGTGATTTGTGCCTGAATAGCAACGCTTCCGCTGCCTCCATTGTTTTTATTAGCCAGTGATAAACCTAGACCATAATCATTTGTTAGCCCTATTACTTCATTAATAGTTGTTCCTGTATTATGAACCTGTACTCCGCTTGGAATACGAATATCATTATTCTGGAACCTCAGCTGTTCGGTGCCATTTCTTTTAATGACTAAGTCTACATTATCAGTAGTGCCAACAAAATTAGTTCCTGCAGTTGTTCCTGCATTGCCAAGCAATGACCATGCAGCAGAGGATGCATTTACCCATGATAATGTTCCACTGCCATTGGTTGTAAGGAATTGCCCGCTGGAGCCATCTGCAGAAGGCAGGGTATATGTAACATTTCCTGCCTGTGCCTGTGCTTTAAATGCTGTGTAATTAGTGCCGCTTCCTGAAGGTTCATAAAATCTGAGTTCTGATGCAATAGCTGTTCCTCCTAGTCCTACATTTCCGGCAAAATATCCTGCCCAGTTTGCCGATCCGCCGGATGCAGTACCATATATTCCATAATTAGTACCTGTGCCGCTGGCAGAGCCCATGACAGCATAACTATTCCCTGAACTACTAGCATGACCGTAAATTCCAAAATTTAACCCACTTCCTCCATCAACATCTCCATATAATCCCACATAGGAATTGCCACCAGTAGGATTTACAATACCTTTTGCTCCGCAATAACCACCCTCAAAAAATCCGCCATAACCATAATAATCTGCATTTATACTGCGTCCCCAAACACCATGGCCATCTGTTGTTCCTGAATAAGTGTTTTCAAAATATCCGGCTCTATCACTACCGACGGATGTAACACTATGAAATTTATAAAGAGGAGTTGTTCCTATCCCGATTTTACCATCGCTTTTAATGCGTGTCCTCTCCACATTATTTGTTCTTATTACAAGATCCTGTGCATCTGTGGTGCCTATAAAGTTTGTTGTAGGGTTTGTCCCTGCATTACCAGTTAATCCCCATGCATTTTGAGAGCCTGGAGTTCCAGTTACACCAGTGTTACCTGTTGGCCCAGTAACTCCGTTAGTGCCATTGTTACCAGTTACGCCAGTGTTACCTGTTGGTCCCGTAACTCCGTTAGAGCCATTGTTACCAGTTACACCAGTGTTACCTGTTGGTCCCGTAACTCCGTTAGTGCCATTGTTACCAGTTACACCAGTGTTACCTGTAGGTCCAGTAACTCCGTTAGTGCCATTGTTACCAGTTACACCAGTGTTACCAGTTGACCCAGTAACTCCGTTAGTGCCATTGTTACCAGTTACACCAGTGTTACCTGTAGGCCCAGTAACTCCGTTAGTGCCATTGTTGCCGGTTACGCCTGTATTACCTGCAGGCCCTGTAACTCCGTTAGTACCATTGTTGCCGGTTACGCCTGTATTACCTGCAGGCCCTGTAACTCCGTTAGTAC
>CAZSJF010000122.1:0-2041 GCA_964606705.1 uncultured Bacteroidales bacterium | reverse complement strand
TGCCGGTTACGCCTGTATTACCTGCAGGCCCTGTAACTCCGTTAGTACCATTGTTACCGGTTACGCCTGTATTACCTGCAGGCCCTGTAACTCCGTTAGTACCATTGTTACCGGTTACGCCTGTATTACCTGCAGGCCCTGTAACTCCGTTAGTACCATTGTTGCCGGTTACGCCTGTGTTACCTGCAGGCCCTGTAACCCCATCATTACCATTGTTACCGGTTATGCCATCAGCACCATCATTACCAGTTGCACCAGTAGCACCTGTCGGTCCCGGCATAACAGTTGTACCGGCTGTTTTAGCATAAATGGCATAAGGAACACTTAATAGCTGACTTGTGCCGGTGATAGTGTAATTAGTACTACCATTGGGATCGGTTTCTGTTTTAATATAATATGACCCGTTAGCCCAGTTGATAGTGTCGAATCCTGTACCTCCTCCGATTTCAATAGTTACCAGTCCGTTGATATTTGTGGATGGTGTCTGGGTTTCTGAATAAACTAATGTGCCTCCCGGTGAGCCTTGAAATATGCTTATCTGCATGCCTATCTGCGTATTGGTAACTAACTGATCTCCACTATTACGGATTACAGCCTGATAGCTCATTTTTTGAGGTGCCTGAGCGAACGTACTTATAGTTAATAATAAGCTTGATAAAATTGTAAATACTTTTTTCATAACTTTTTAGTTTTTAATGATTTTAAATGTTTTTATTTCTTCGTCATTGTTGGTTACTTTAAGAAAATAAGAAGCACGTGCGAGATTTTCTATTGAAATAGAAGTTTCATTGTCTGTTATTTTTTTATTCTCTAAAATTTTCCCGCTGATGTCATAAAGTTGATATGATAATTTTTCTTTGTTATAGTTTCCGACGTTCAGCATTAAAGAATTAACTGTTGGGTTTGGATAGACTGTAAAAACAAGATTAATGTTTTTTGCCTGTTCTGTTTCTGTTACAATTGATATTTCAAAAGGTTGCTGTACTCCTTGTGCAACGGAACCATTAAAGCCGTTTTGTGTGGTATAAACTACTTGTCCGATAGAGTAACTTGTTGTCCCTCCACTGCCGGATGCATCTCCTCCTGAGGCAGGAATGGCATCCTGTGCCTGTATGCCTGTCATTCCGAAATAAAATAAGAGAAATGCGTTCAGGATAAAAAATTTTTGTGTCATACTTTTTCTATATTTTTTGAAAAGGTTTTTAGAATAATGCCGGAATAAAATTAGAACAAAAATTTATATAAACAAAATTTTTTTGAAAGGAGTTATCGCGATTTGTAAAAAAAGGCAGGTTTATCTTGAGATAACTAGTTTATCTGAAAATAGCAGGTTTTCTTTCATATTTACCACTCTGACAAAATAAATACCATTGGCAAATCCTGATACATCAACCTGTTCTTTATAGTGATTTTTATACAGCAGGTTCCCCATTATGCTGTATATTTCTATGTCAACAAATTTTTTGTCAGCATCAAAGCCGTCAGGTAGTTTTATGTTGAATATATTTCCATTAAGCGGGTTGGGGTAAATAATACAATGGAAATCCTGTTTTTTGTTTTCTTTGATACCTGACAGGAGTTCGCTGCCCAGTACAGGCCTTATCATCAACGAACCTTCATACATTGTATTATACCATGTGTTGTCTATATTATAAAAGATCTTATCCTGTGAATTAATGTTTCTGTCAAAGCCTACATTTAAAATATCATTTGTTGTTTGTTCCCATCCTATGTAAAAAGTTCCGCTGACCGGAACAAATTCCGGAAAATTATAGGTGTAATATTCATTTAAGCTGTCGGCGAAAAAAGGAACAGTAACACTGGATGAGTATAATTCACTTCCTGGGATACCACTGTTATTGCTCCATATTTTGATTTTAAAAGCTTTCTGATTGGCCGAATCTTTTACCTGATTAAAGAACATCTGTACTCCAACCAGCGAGTCGGATTTGTTAAGTGTAAACTGATATGCCAGCTTGGCGCCGTCTACAGACAGGCCATAGCCGTTTTCAGGAGTGCCGTCATCATAGGCATAGTAATT
>CAZSJF010000121.1:0-8057 GCA_964606705.1 uncultured Bacteroidales bacterium | reverse complement strand
GTGTTGGGTGTGTTTGGTTTTTTGTTGGTCATAGTTTACTTTTACAAATTGTATTATCAACCCTCAAAAAATAAACTATGACAAATATAAAACTAAACATCAGCAACATATTGAATTTTGTTTCACTGCAGGAGATACAAACACTGCAGCCGGAAATTAGTAAACATATTTCTGCGCTTTTAAACAAGACAGGTAAAGGCAGCGACTTTCTGGGATGGGTAAACCTGCCTTCGGAAATCAGCAATAACATGCTTGATGATATTGAAAAGACCGCAAAAGAAATCAGGGATAAATCTGAAATATTTGTTGTAATCGGCATTGGCGGTTCATATCTTGGTGCAAGAGCCGTCATTGAAGCATTAAGCCATAATTTCAGCAGCCTCATGGAACAAAGGGAAACTCCTATTGTAATTTATGCAGGGCAGAATATAAGCGAAGATTATCATTCGGAACTATTGGAAATTCTTGATAGAAAGGATTATTCATTGGCCGTCATCTCAAAATCAGGCACTACCACCGAGCCTGCAATAGCTTTCCGCCTGCTGAAAAATCACATGGAAAAGAAATACGGCAGAAAAGAAGCATGTAAAAGAATTATAGCGATTACGGATAAATCCAAAGGTGCTTTGAAAAAATTGTCCGACAAGGAAGGGTATAAAACATATGTCATTCCTGATGATGTTGGAGGCCGGTATTCCGTTCTTACCCCTGTCGGACTGCTGCCAATAGCAGTGGCCGGATTTGACATCAGGAAATTAGTTGCAGGTGCTGCTGCTTTTGAAAAACATAATAAGTCAACAGGCAGTATTAATGAAAATCCTTCTGCATTATATGCAGCCGCACGGAACGTGCTTTACAGGAAAGGGTTTACAACGGAAATAATGGTGAATTACGAACCTAATCTGTATTACCTTACGGAATGGTGGAAACAGCTTTACGGAGAAAGCGAAGGGAAAGAAAACAAAGGTATTTTTCCTGCCGGTGTGAACTTCACTACAGACCTGCACTCGATGGGGCAATATATACAGGAAGGCCTGAGGAATATTTTTGAAACGGTGCTTACCGTTGAAAAACCTGAGAAAAAATTAACCATCCCTGAAGATGAAAATGATATGGACGGGTTGAATTATATCGCAGGAAAAAAATTACACGAGGTGAACAGGATGGCAGAACTTGGAACAACACTTGCCCATGTTGACGGCGGTGTTCCCAATATCTCCGTTTCCATACCTCAGGTCAATGAAGTAAATCTGGGGCAGCTGGTATATTTTTATGAAATGGCATGCGCAGTAAGCGGCTATATCCTTGATGTAAACCCTTTTGACCAGCCCGGTGTTGAGGCATACAAAAAAAATATGTTCGCACTGCTTGAAAAACCCGGATTTGAAAAGGAAACGGAAAGGCTGAAAGAGAGACTAAAAAAGTAAAGTGGGATTTATACAAATTATATCTTTTTATAAAATAAACTTGTATTTTTGTTTCCCATGTTGCAATAAAAAGTAAATATGAAAAAGTCAAAAATTACTATCGTATGCTTGTTCGTAACGTTATTATTATTAGTGATTTTTTCTGAAAGAGTGGCAGGGCAAAATGCTAAACAGATAAAAGATAAAGACGGCAACATATACAGAACAGCTAAAATCGGTAATCAGGTGTGGATGGCACAAAACCTTAATGTAAGCCATTTCCGCAATGGCGATCCCATACCGGAAGCTAAAACAACAGAAGAATGGAAGAAAGCCGGCGATGAAAAAAAACCGGCATGGTGCTATTACGATAATGATAGTGAAAATGGTAAAAAATACGGCAGGCTGTATAACTGGTATGCGGTAAATGACTCTAGAGGGCTTGCCCCCGAAGGATGGCATGTTTCTTCTGATGAAGAGTGGTCTAAATTGAGAGATTATCTGGGGGGGGATTCAATAGCAGGAAATAAAATGAAAAGTACAGATGGATGGAGTAAAAACGGCAATGGAACTGATAAAAGCGGATTTTCCGGACTTCCGGGCGGTGCACGCAATGCCAATGGTTATTTTAATTCAATCAGTGATTACGGCTACTGGTGGACTACCAGGGAATATGAAACAGATTATGCATGGGGCAGAGGGCTGTATTATTTCGGCAGTGATGTGGACAAGGGCTACGATGATAAGCAGAGCGGGCTGTCTGTGCGTTGTGTCAAAGATTAATGAAAAGTTATGTAGACTTTTTCAATAAGATTAAGGTATGAAATATACTTCTTTAACTCTCTCTTTTCTTAAAGGCCTCAGGTTAATTAAAAATTTGATCTATAAACAACATGGTAATAATGATAATACTTTTGACCAGAGAACTTTTATTATTACTAATTTTATCTGTTTGATATTTTTTCTGTCTTCAGTTACAGCCATTGCCATTGACCTTTTTGTGCAATTCTATGAAATAATTTTTCAGCTTTCCGTGTTTTCCTTTATTGTTTTGATTATCTGGTATATAAATAATAAGGGATTTCATTTATTTGCAAAGATAATGTTATTGATTTTAGCCAATCTGCTGGTCGTTTTTATGGTATTAATAGAATTCAAACAGAATAAAAGGCTTTTCTATGAAAATATTCTGTACTTTTTTATACTCACAATTATTCCATATGTGCTGTGTGGCCAGAAGGAAAAAATAATCAGGTATATATTTTCTTTCCTGCCTATGCTTGTTTATGTGGGAATCAAAGCTTATATATTTATTTTTTTTGAAAAAAGCCTTATGGATAAACCACCGGCAATACTTTTTATGAATATAGTTGTGGTGTTTTTAATTATTAATTTCATCCTGAGCTATTTTTATCGGCTGGTGATAAAAGCTGAAAACAACCTGACAAAAGAAAAAGAAAAATCGGATACTTTATTGTTAAATACCCTGCCGAAATCTATTGTCAAAGAGTTGAAAAGAAATAATGAGGTAATAACTAAATATTACAGCGAAGCAAGTATTTTATTTGCAGATATAGTAGGCTTTACAAATTTATCGTCCGGAAATTTGCCTCAACAGATAGTCGGAATGTTAAATAATATCTTTTCGGATTTCGATAGTTTTATAGAAAAATACGGACTGGAAAAGATAAAAACTATTGGTGATGCCTATATGGTGGCAGGAAATGTTCCTGAATTAGTAGAAAATCATATAGGGAAAATAATCAACCTGGCTTTTGATTTTCAGGAAACAGTACGTAAAGTAAATTTTGAAAAATATGAAATAAAAAGTGAGGTGCCTCTGAACATCAGGATTGGAATACATATAGGGCCTGTTATCGGCGGAGTGATAGGAGTTAATAAATTTACATACGATGTCTGGGGTGATACTGTGAATATTGCAAGCAGGATGGAGTCAAGCGGTGAAGCCGGCAGAATCCAGATTTCCGGAGACCTGTATGAAAAAATAAAACATGAAAAGGATTATAATTTCATAAAACGCGGTAATATTGCCATTAAAGGAAAAGGCCCGATGGAAACATATTTTATAGAAAGAAAGAGCAGATGATACAGGTATTTAAAAACGGTGTTACACAAACTCCTGTTTTCCGCACTTTAAAAAATAGCCTCTGAACATCTTGATTTTATTGAAGTAACTTTTGAAATCAGGTGTTCCAAAGATAAATTTATGTACAATTTTTGAAAAAAGCACCCTAATATTTCCATTCCATAGCATTTTCTTTCGGCAAAAATATACAATTACTTTACACAGTTTCTGATTTAAATGGTGCGTAGGCATGGCAAAACAGCGGGGACGGGGGTGGCTGTGAATGAAATATTGCGTAAAATTCTTACAAAATGGCTTGATCTTTTTGTTTAGAATTTAGCAATATTTCAGAGCGGGAAGAAGCATTGTTTTGCCTGTCTTTTTTGTTTACTTTTTGGACAAGCAAAAAGTAAAAAGTTAAATTTTAAAAATATCTTCCTTCTTTGTCTTGATACAAAGAAGCAAAAATCAAGACTTATGATATTTTTTCTTTGTTTCTCATCCTCAAAATTCCCCGCAATCCAAGCCCTGAAAATATCTGCTACTTAATAAATTATTTTGAGGATTAGTTTTTACAGGTATTTATTTTCCTCATTACTTCAAGGATTGCTTAGCTATTATCCACGCCAATTTTTGCGGTGGAAACAATACGAAAAAATCTCATAGGTCAATCCCCAGACAAGGTGGAAAAAGAAAATATAACATAAAGTATTTATTTTTAGGTGTCCCAATACTGAAAACAGGAAAGAAAGAGCAGATGATACAGGTATTTAAAAACGGTGTTACACAACCTCCCCAATCAGTGTTGCAGAAGTACACTTCGTAATCTTCACATCAACATAATCACCTGTTTTGTAATTGCCTTTCGGAAATACAACAACCTTGTTCTGTGAATTCCTGCCTGAAAGAAAATTTTCAGATTTTTTCGATATGCTGTCCGCAAGGACCCTGAATGTTTTTCCGATATCGGATAAATTACTTTTATGAGAAAGCTCCTGCTGCAGTTTTATTATTTCTTCAAGCCTTCTGGTTTTTATTTTATCGGGAACATTGTCTTCATATTTTTCTGCTGCTGCAGTGCCCTGCCTTACAGAATATTTGAACATGAATGCAAAGTCAAATCCTGCCTGCCCCATTAATGATAATGTTTCTTCATGGTCTTCTTCTGTTTCATTGCAGAATCCTGCTATGATATCCGTTGATACCGCACATCCGGGAATTGTCTTTTTTATTGCTTCTATTCTTCCCATGTAACTTTCCTTTGTACATTTTCTGTTCATCAGTTTCAGAATATTGTTGCTTCCTGACTGAACAGGCAGGTGGATGGAACGGCATATGTTTTCATGTTTTGCTATTGTGTGCAGCAACTCATCAGATAAGTCTTTGGGATGAGATGTGGTGAATCTTATCCGCAACAGCGGATTGATTAATGCCGTCTTTTCAATAAGTTTTGCAAAATTCAGGCCGTTGCATTTATATGAATTTACATTTTGCCCTAAAAGTGTTATTTCTCTGAATCCCTGATCAAACAAATCTTTTGCCTCTTTTATTATTGATTCCGGATTCCTGCTTCTTTCTTTGCCTCTGGTATAGGGGACAACACAATACGAACAAAAATTTTCACATCCCCTCATGATGGAAATGAATGCCGAAACACCGTTGCTGTCGATTCTCACGGGATTGATGTCTGCATAAGTTTCTTCCGCTGAAAGTAAAGTGTTTATTCCTTTGCTTCCCTGTTCAACGGTTCTGATAAGTTCAGGCAAATCCCTGTAAGCATCCGGCCCTGATATCATGTCGATGCATTTCTCTTCTTCCAGGAGTTTTTCTTTCAGCCGTTCCGCCATACATCCTATTATACCTATTATTATATCCTTTCTTTTTTTCTTTAATGAATAAAGTTCTTTTACACGCTTTCTTATCCTGTCTTCAGCATTTTCCCTCACAGAACAGGTGTTCAGCAAAATGATATCCGCTGAATGAATGTCTTTTGTGTTTGTAAAATTATTTTCTGTCAGAACAGATGATACAATCTCGCTGTCCGAAAAATTCATCTGGCACCCGTAAGTCTCTATGTAAAATTTTTTCTTCATAAAATAATTATATATACTGAAAGTAATCAGATTTACGAATGTAAAGATGATGTACTTTCAGTATACCGATAAATAGTATTTTTTTTCGGTATAAAATTAATCAAAATTTCTTTATTCATTTATTGAAAAATTTCAATCGCTGTATAGCCTTTTAATACTCATGTTCCGTTTAATTTGCAAAAAAACATATTGGCACCGGAATCCAAACTCCAAACTTGTAACCCGTAACTCATTTTAAAAAAATATTTGGAGTATATAAATATAATTGTGTTACTTTGCAAAAAAAATTGGAAAAGGAAAAAACTTGTTGTATGCCTAAAAACCTTGTCATTGTTGAATCTCCTGCAAAAGCTAAAACTATAGAGCGATTTCTGGGAAAAGAATTTCTTGTCAAATCAAGTTACGGGCACGTAAGGGATTTGTCGGAAAAACGTATGGGTGTTGATATTAAAAATAATTTCGACCCTGTATATGAAATATCTCCTGATAAGGAAAAAATCATCAAAGAACTGAAAGCCCTTTCAAAAAAATCTGAATTCGTTTGGCTGGCAACTGACGAGGACAGGGAAGGAGAAGCTATATCATGGCATCTTGTTAAAGCACTGGAACTGGATAAAGGGAAAATTAAACGTATAGTTTTCCATGAAATCACAAAAACTGCTATTCTTGAAGCTATCGAAAATCCGAGAACTATTGATGAAAACCTTGTCAATGCCCAGCAGGCGCGCAGAATTCTTGACAGGCTTGTAGGTTATGAACTCTCTCCTATCCTGTGGAAAAAAGTAAAACCTGCTCTCTCCGCAGGACGCGTGCAGTCTGTTGCCGTCAGGTTGATAGTCGAAAGAGAAAAAGAAATCAAATCGTTCAATACAACTTCTTCATTCAAGATATCAGTTGAATTTATTTTTGATGATAAAGGGAAATCAATTTCTGTTAAAGCGGAATTGCCTAAAAGATTCAGCACTAAGGAAGAAGCTGTGAAATTTATCGAAAAGTGCAAAAATGCCGTGTTCACTGTTGAAAATATAGAAACCAGGCCTGCAAAGAAATCTCCAGCACCTCCTTTTACCACTTCAACTTTGCAGCAGGAAGCAAGCAGAAAACTTGGTTTCTCTGTATCTAAAACCATGCTCATTGCTCAGCAGTTGTATGAGTCAGGTAATATCACATACATGAGGACCGACTCCGTTAATCTGTCCAAACTTGCCCTGTCAGTCTCTGAAAAAGTCATTGAAAATAACTACGGAAAAAATTATGTGAAAACCAGGCAATTTGTGACAAAAACAAAAGGCGCACAGGAAGCACATGAGGCAATACGGCCTACATATATAGATAATGAATCTGTTGACGGGAACAGAGACCAGCAGAGGCTTTATGAATTGATCTGGAAAAGGACTGTTGCTTCGCAAATGAGCGATGCCGAAATAGAAAAAACTACTGTGTCGGTTAAAATATCCACCACTGATGAAGATAAATTTATTGCCAGAGGTGAAGTGTTGAAATTCGACGGTTTCCTTAAACTTTATATTGAATCAACAGATGATGATTCTTCGGAAGATGCACAGGAAGGCAATTTGCCATCTATGAAAACAGGCGATAATTTATCCCTTAATGAATTAAACGGAGTGGAAAGATTTTCCCAGCATCCGCCGAGATATACCGAAGCAAGCCTTGTTAAAAGGCTTGAAGAACTCGGCATAGGAAGGCCTTCAACGTATGCCCCTACAATATCCACAATTCAGAAAAGAGGATATATTGTCCTGGAAACACGCCCGGGCATTGAAAGAAGTTATACAATAATATCTCTGAAAAATAACAAGCTGAGTGAAACTGTCAAAACGGAAACTACAGGGTTTGAGAAATCAAAACTCTTTCCTACAGATATAGGTAACCTGGTTAATGAATTTCTGACTAAATATTTTGATAATATTATTGATTATAATTTCACTGCAAAAGTAGAGGAGGAATTTGATGAAATAGCCGCCGGGCAAAAAATCTGGCAGGATATGCTGAAAAATTTCTATACACCTTTCCATAAGCAGGTTGAGGAAACACTTGAGAAATCTGAGAAAACCAAAGGGGAAAGATTGCTCGGCAAAAATTCTGCAGGCAAAAATATCTATGTCAGAATAGGCAGGTTCGGGCCTATGGCTCAGATGGGAGATGCTGATTCTGCCGAAAAACCTCAGTTCGCCAGCTTAAGAAAAAATCAGAGTATCGAAACTATTACTCTTGAGGAAACACTCGACCTTTTTAAATTGCCGAGAACTGCCGGAACATATGAAGATGCGGAAATGACCGTTGCCATTGGCAGATTCGGCCCTTATATAAAACATAAAGACTCGTTTTTTTCACTGGAAAAAGCCGATGACCCGATGACTGTGACACAGGAAAGGGCTATTGAAATTATTCTTGACAAACGAAACAAGGATAAGGAAAAGATTATTAAAGAATTTAAAGAAGATAAAGAAG
>CAZSJF010000120.1:7273-8098 GCA_964606705.1 uncultured Bacteroidales bacterium | reverse complement strand
ATTAAAAATTAATGTGCATATTTTTTATATATAGTTTATGTCCTAATGTAGAGTGTCTGTATTTTGTTAAGCTATAATAATTATACTTTTCTATTTTGGGCCAATATATTTATCATCTTTAAACTCTCCCTTGTGTTTTTCGCCATTTGAAAATGTGAATACTCCCTGACCGTTTCTCTTATTATCTTTAAATTCTCCAACATATTTATCACCATTTACAAATGTGAATGTCCCCCGACCGTTATATTTATCATCTTTAAACTCTCCCTTGTATTTATCACCATTTGCAAATGTGAATGTTGCCTGCCCGTTATATTTATCATCTTTAAACTCTCCCTCGTATTTATCACCATTTGCAAATGTGGATGTTCCGTGTCCGTTTTTCTTATTATCTTTAAACTCTCCAACATATTTTTCACCATCTGTAAATGTGGATGTTCCACGTCCATTATACTTATTATCTTTAAACTTACCTACATACTTATATCCATTTGTAAATGTAAATGTCCCATATCCGTTATACTTATTATCTTTTAAATCTCCTTCATATTTATCACCATTTGGATGTGTGTATGTTCCATGACCGTTATACTTATCATTTTTAAACTCTCCCTCGTATTTATCACCATTTGCATATGTGAATATTCCAAATCCGTTTTGACAATTACCTTCAATACAGCCAGTTTGTGAATAGCAATAAAATGAAAAAAATAACAATGATATAGAAAGTATTTTTGTTGTTTTCATAATGATTTATTTTATTGCTATTCACAAACTGGCTGTATTGAAGGTAATTGTCAAAACCCACCACACACACCCACCACA